>DXGG01000198.1 GCA_019114015.1 Candidatus Onthomorpha intestinigallinarum
GAGTTGAAGGCTCTCGGCGTGGAGGCCAGGGGATATGCTTCCAATGCGGCTTCGTTTGAGGAGAGCGCGCAACTTGTGGACAATGTCGTGAAGGATTTCGGCAGGATAGATGTTTTGGTCAACAATGCCGGCATCACGAGGGACAACCTGCTTATGAGGATGAGCGAACAGGACTGGGATTTGGTCTTGAACGTCAACCTCAAGAGCGTCTTCAACCTCACTCATGCGTGTCAGAAGGTCATGTTGAAGCAGAGAAGCGGTTCAATCATCAACATGAGCAGCGTTGTCGGCGTAAGCGGCAATGCGGGTCAGGCAAACTATTCGGCTTCCAAGGCCGGAATCATAGGCTTCACCAAGAGCATCGCCAAGGAGTTGGGTTCAAGAAACATACGTTGCAACGCCATAGCTCCGGGATTCATCATTACGGACATGACTGCAAAACTATCCGAAGAGGTTCGCAAGGACTGGGAACAGAAGATACCGTTGAGGCGTGGCGGAAAGCCGGAAGAGGTGGCCAAGGCGTGCGTATTTCTTGCCTCTGACCTTAGTTCCTATGTCAGCGGTCAGGTGTTGCATGTGTGCGGTGCGATGAATTGTTAGTGTATATTTGAAAACAAGGATATAAAAATACAATAGGATATGAAGAAATTTGATCCTGCAACGGCCATAAGCGCCGTTCAGCAGTTGTCCTCCGAGAGAGGAGTAAACCCTAATGTGAACGATTCTGCTACGTTTACCTTCCCTTACGGTCAGACCATGACGGACACATTCCACGGCGAGACCGAAGGTTATTATCTTTATTCGCGTCACTGGAATCCGTCCAACTTCGCGCTTTGTCAGGCTCTTGCGGCCATGGAAGGCACCGAAGCCGCTTGGGTTACCGGTTCGGGAATGGCTGCGATAACATGTTCGTTGATGCACTTTTTGAAAGCGGGAGACCATTGTGTGGCATCACAGACCGTTTACGGCGGAACATTCGCTTTTCTTAAGAACTACATAGTAAAGTACGGCGTTGAGGTTACCTTTGTCGATACCACCAACCTTGAGGAGGTGAAGGCTGCAATGCGTCCAAACACCAAGGTGGTATATACCGAGCTTATGTCAAACCCTTTGTTGAGAATAGCCAATGTGGGAGAGTTGAAGAAGATAGCTTCTGCTTCAGGTGCCAAGCTGTTGGTTGACAACACTTTCACCCCCATGATATTCTCGCCTTACAAGTTGGGTGCGGATGTGGTGATATATTCCATGACCAAGTTTGTCAACGGCAAGAACGATTGTGTTGCCGGCGCTATCTGTGCAGACAAGGCAACGATAAACGCCATGATAGACGTAAACGACGGAACGGCCATGTTGTTGGGTCCGGTGTTGGATTCATTCCGTTCGACGTCCATTTTGAAGAATCTTTACACCTTGCACATACGTATGCAGCAGCACTCCAAAAATGCGGCATACCTGTCCAAGAGATTCAATGAAATAGGAATCAAGGCGAACTATCCGGGCAACGAAGACCATATAGACCACAAGTTGATGACCGAGCAGATGAACGAAGGCTTCGGCTACGGTGGAATGATAGCGATAGACCTCGGAACGGCCGAAAGAGCCAACAGGTTCATGGAGGCCATGCAGGCAAAGGGCGTAGGCTATCTTGCAGTGTCTTTGGGTTACTTCCGCACCTTGTTCTCATGTTCGGGCAAGTCCACATCTTCGGAAGTTCCTGAAGAAATACAGAAGAAGATGGGCATGAGCGAAGGATTGGTGCGCTACTCAGTCGGTCTGGACAACGACATGGAACATACATTCGGACTTATCGTTGAAGCATTGAAGGAAATAAAGTTCATCTAAGCGACATTTGTTGCTGTTTTTATCTGCAAGGAGGGAAAGGCATGCCTTTCCCTCCTTTGTTTTTGTTGAATGTTTATCAATTTTGTGCATGTGTACTAAAAAAATATATCGATTTATTTTGTGGAATAAAGAAAAATGTATATATTTGCAACATTGATCGATTAATCAAAAAAAATCAATTGTTTAACTAAAAAAAAATAATTGGCTATGAAAAAAGTATTAAGTGGTTTGATGTTGGCAGCATTGCTTGCAACATCAATTTTGTTTGTAAATTGCAGTGAGGATGATAGTGAAGACTATTCAATTAACAAAAAGAGCGCAAGTACAACAGAATCAGAATCAGTTTTAATTGCAAGATGTTTAAAGGGTTCTGATGCTATAGAACTGTCGTTTGATGTGGATACGGTCGCTAGACAGACTGAACGAGAAGTTGAAAGCAAACTTTTAAAGGGAATCGTAGTAGAGGAAATATCAATATTGGATTATGAACCTGGCAATATTGATAATGAAGGTGGAATTGTATTTTCTGTTTTTGTTCCTTCAGAAGGAGCGTCATATAAAATGTATGCTCCATTGAGAAAATATAATGATAATGATGGAAGTATACTGTATGTTGCAGCAGGTGATATTAAGATAGATGTTTTATGTAAAGGAGTAAATTGTGATGGATGTGAGTTGATAATTAAAAAAAGAAAGCCAGTAGGATGCACTAAATGTAGAAATGCAGAAGGTGTTTGTGAATCCAATGTAAATGCTTCTTATTTATGGGGTCAACAAGCGTTAAGTATTTTATGTGACGTAATCAGTGTAAATGTTGATAAAGTATTTTAGACATGAAGGAGTGTTTTTTATGTTTTTTGATGATATTTGTTACTTTCTATTGTAATTCTCAATCGTCAGAGACAGTTGAATTTTATAGAGACTTGGAAAAGTATATGAGTAAGCATTTTATCTCATATACGGTTGAACAGGAAGATTTTACTAAAGACGGGGAAGTGATTCCCCGCCTTTATAGCATATCTTTTGACAGAAGCGTAAAAAAGAATCCGGTATGTTATTGTTTTCATGATATTAATTATTCGCGCTTTGATACGAAAAGCCTTGTTTATATTGATCCTGCATGTGAGGAAATACACACGTATCGTTCCGATTGGGAGACGGAAAAGGTGGTGGCTTTTGATATAGAAGAGGTTGATTTGAATCCTTATAAAACCTTCGTTTATTATCAGTTGGGTAATTATTATGGCGATGATGTTTTTTTCTCTTATTTTAGAGAATTCAAGCCGCTTGAATATGTTGACAGGATAATAAATGATACAGTGATAGGAGGACATCATTGCAAGGTCTATATGGGGAAAAAAGGTAGAAAAAAAACTTCGACCGAAGACGGCTCTTGGACACCTTGGTATAGGCCAGATATTGTTTTTTATTACAACAAGGACAAGCAGTGGTTCGACAGTGTGGTTGTTTCTTTGCCGAGTGATGTTGATGAGGTGGTTCGTAAGAATGTTACTTTCTCAAAAACAGTATGCAGGTACAAGAATGTGTCTTTTGAAGACAAGACCGCAGAGTATGACAGTATTTTCAGTGAAAGGAATCCTGCATATGCCGTATATAAACATTATGACGACAGTAATCCTTTTGGTGATAATCATTTGCAGGAAACAACAACAGAAGTGGAAAAGGTTTTGGATAAACTGACCGATGATATATTGGAACATCCTTTTGTCAATGTCAATGGTGACACCACCACTTTGGGACAGCAGGAAGGCTGGGTATTGATAGAGACGTGGTACGATGCTTGCAGGCCATGCAAGCAGTGGATGGTTGATTACGAAAAGGAAAAGAGTGAAAATGGTACGACCTCCTTGGAACAGGCAGGCATAAAGGTCTTGTGTGTCAATCCTTATGTGTCCTATATTGACCATTTGAGAAAGACGGCTGATAAATACGGTATAAGACGAATAGTTTACGCCGGCAAGGGTCTTAACGAAAAGTTTGGCTTCAGGTATTATCCTTCGTATTATCTTGTTTCGCCCGACAAGCATATTGTGTTTACGAGTGAAAAATATGTTGAGGACAATTCTATATTCATAGAGAAGATGAAAGAATACGAGGCGAGATGATTTCGTGAGAGAAATATATGTTTTGGCAGACAGTAGTGAAATTTGGTTTTTAACAAACAAGGAGGAAATATGATGAAAAAAGTATTGTTTTTGGGCTGTGTTATATTGATGCAGTCATTGTTCGGTTACTCTCAATTTTTTAAAACGCTTCGCTATCAACTTGATTTGATTAAATGGTTGAAGCGGCAATCTTATATCTCATATACGGTTGAACAGGAAGACTTTGATAAAGACGGGGAATCATTTCCCCGTCTTTATAGCATATCTTTTGACAGAAGCGTAAAAAAGAATCTTGTATGTTATTGTTTTGGTGGGAGATATTCGAGATTAGATAAGGATAGTATTGTCTATATTGACCCAGTATATGAGGAAATACACACGTATCGTTCCGATTGGGAGACAAAAAAGGTAGATTTTTTAGGTGTAGAAGAGGTCGATTTGAATCCTTATAGAAACTTCGCTTATTATCAGTTGAATAATTCTTATGGTGATGATTTGTTTTTTTCGTATTCTCTGGGTAGAGATCGGATGTTGTATGTTGACAGGATAGTGAAGGATACGGTGATGGGAGGAAGTCATTGCAAGGTTTATATAGGAAGATCAAGTACAAAAAAAATTCTAATATCTGATACTTGTTGGACGCCGCCGTTTCATGCAGATGTGGTTGTTTATTACAACAAGGACAAACAGTGGGTTGACAGCGTAGTTACCTCCCTGCCGAGTGATGTTGATGAGGTGGTTCGTGAGAATATCATCTTTACTAAAACAGTATGCAGGTACAAGAATGTGTCCTTTGAAGACAAGACCGCAGAGTATGACAGTATTTTCAGTGAAAGGAATCCTGTATATGCCATCTATGAACATCTTGACGACAGTAAACCTTATGGTGAACACTATTCTTCGCCAAAACCGAGAACGAAAAAGGTTTTGGATATACTGACCGATGATATATTGGAACATCCTTTTGTCGATGTCAACGGTGACACCACCACTTTGGGACAGCAGGAAGGCTGGGTATTGATAGAGACGTGGTACGACGGTTGCAGGCCATGCAAGCAGTGGATAGTTGATTACGAAAATGAAAAGAAAGAAAAGGGTACGACCTCCTTGGAGCAGGCAGGCATAAAGGTCTTGTGTGTCAATCCTTATGTGTCTTATATTGACTATCTGAGAAAGACAGCGGATGAATACGGTATAGGACGAATAGTTTATGCCGGCAAGGGTATTAAGGAAAAGTTGGGCTTCATGTATTCTCCTACGTATTATCTTGTTTCGCCCGACAAGCATATTGTGTTTACGAGTGAAAAATATGTTGGGGACAATTCTATATTCATAGAGAAGATGAAAGAATACGAGACAAGATGATTTTGTGAGAGAAATGTTCTTCACACTTTGTCTATTAAAAAAATATAAAACCACAAAATATCACGAGGGTAT
>DXGG01000199.1 GCA_019114015.1 Candidatus Onthomorpha intestinigallinarum
GCGATAAAAACTTTAAACGTCATTCTTGACGCGATGAACATGGATTATCTCCCAGTTGAAAAATCATGGAGGTTGAACGAAAAATCCTACGGAGACCTTCAAGGCAAGAACAAGGCCGAAGCAACCGAGAAGTTTGGAGCTGAACAGGTCCTTTTGTGGAGAAGAAGTTTCGATGTACAGGCTCCGGCCCTTAACCCAAACGATGAACGTTCTCCATACAACGATCCACGTTACACGAAAGTGGACAGAAAAGAACTTCCTTTGACAGAATCACTTCAAGACTGTATCAACCGTCTTATGCCTTTTTATACCGGAAAAATACTGAAGGCTTTCGACACTTGCAACACCGTATTGGTTGTTGCTCACGGCAATTCCCTTCGCGGAATAGTAAAAACACTGAAAGGCATGTCCAATGAAGAAATAATCAAGTTCAACATACCTACCGGTATACCTTACCTGTTTGAATTGAACGACGATTTAAGTTTGAAATCCGACCGTTTTCTTGCAGACAAGGAAACGTTGCAACGTCTTATGGACGAGGTTGCAAACCAAGGCAACAAAAAATAGCAGAACATCATACATGGATATAATATCTATCAGACATTTCTTGCATTCAATTGCAGAAAAAAGTGGCAGTGAAACCAACTCTGCCGCTTTTATTTCGGAACAACTGCGCAATCTGGGCATAAACAAAATAAAAGAACATATAGGAGGAAACAGTCTTTTGGCCGAAGCGGGAAACGGTAAAGGAAATAAAACCGTTCTTTTCCGATGCGACATTGATGCAGTGGAAGCAAATGAATACGAAAACAAACCTTATTGTTCAAAAAACAAGGGAACTGCCCATCTTTGCGGACACGACGGCCATAGTGCCATAATGCTTTATTTTGCATATCTGCTACAACAAAAACCTATAAAAGACAAGAATATCCTGTTGCTTTTTCAAGCTGAGGAAGAAACCGGACAAGGGGCAAAAAAAGTAATGGAAAGCGGAATATTGGACGGTTATTCAATTGATGCGGCCTTTGCAATGCACAACATTCCGCAATTTGAGGAAGGAATGGTGATAACAAACAATTCATGTTTCTCATGCGCGGCAAGAAGTCTATGGATAAGTTTCGAAGGAAAGGTGTCTCATGCGAGTGAACCCGAACTGTCCGTCTCTTCATTTGACATGATGCTCGCGATGAAAAAAGAAATAGAATCCATGGAAAACAGGGATTTCCCATCCGACGACTTTTTCCAGACAACACTCATAGAATTTTCTTTGGGAGAAAAAGCATACGGAGTAACGGCCTCAAACGGAATACTGAGGTTTACGTTCAGAACAAAGACCAACACACTTCTCGAAGAAAATACACGGAAGATAATACAAATAATAAAAACCAATATCGCCAAGAACCCTGCAATAAAATGCGAATACGATTTTGTCGAAAGTTTCGCCGCAAATGAAAACGATATCACCTCAGTCCAAACCATCGTTTCGGCAGCAAAACAACAAGGCATGAAAACAATAGAACTGAAACAACCTTTCCGTTGGGGCGAAGACTTCGGACTTTTTACACAAAAATACAAAGGTGCAATGTTCGGCATAGGCTCGGGGCTGCAATGCAGCAGTCTGCATTCTTCATCCTATGATTTCAATGATGCGATAATAGAGCCATCGGCACGACTATTCTATCGCATTGCGCAAACGGTCTAAACCTTGTGATACGGTTCGGATTTCAATATCGTAAAAGCCCTGTATATCTGTTCGACTATAAGCAGACGCACCATCTGATTTGAAAAGGTCATCCTCGAAACGGCTATCTTGTGATGTGCCTGTCTGTATACCTTTTCAGAAAACCCGTAGGCTCCTCCAACGACAAAGACAAGTGTTTTTATTCCCTGATTCATCTGCATCTGAAGATAATCCGCAAACTCAACGCTGCCGTACTCCGTTCCCCTTTCGTCAAACAAAACAATTCTGTCCGCCTTTGAGGCATGTTTGAGTATCATATCAGCCTCCTTGTCTTTTAGCACAGCGGGTGAAAGGTTTTTGGCATCCTTTACATTCGGCAGTTCCACTATTTCAAAACTCACATAACGGGTCAATCGTTTGAGATATATTCCTATTCCATGATTCAAATAATTTTCATCCGTCTTTCCTACTACAACAAGCTTTATATTCATCCTTTCAATCTCAATAAAAACGAATACAATGCGGAATATCTTTTTTCAATGTAAAAATAAGGGGTCTGAATTGCTCCGAAATGTCGTATGAAAGTTTCTATCGGGCGCATGACACTGCCTGTATAATCATACTCCCTGCAACCGCATTGCGAGGCATGATTGATTATATGCAACAAGAGCAACGTGGCTGCATTGAACCTGCGGTATTTCGGGTCGGTTCCCGAAAACAGTCCGTAACATACCCCGTCGTGAACCACAACATAGGCAACTGAATGAACATTAGACTCTTTGTCCCTTATCGCAAACATTCTGCCCAATCCTCTCTGCCTGCACGCATCCTCCACCTTTGCGAACAAATCGTATGAAAAAGGACAAGCCACTCCCTGTCTTTCATAAGTCATGCGGTTTACCTCATAAAACTCCCTTGTTGTAAGGTCGGAAGTTATTTCAAAGTCTTTTTCAAGCTTTTTAATCCTTTTCTTCACACTTCCGTCAATGTTTGCAAATACAGACTGCATGTCGTCCAATCCCGATATTCTGTAAGTATAGAACGTAGTCTGTTTGAATCCGTTCCAATAAAAGCCCAACCAATTGGTAACGGAATGATGAAATCTTGCCGCAAAAAAAGCGATGCGCAGCTTTTTCAATTGTTCTGAGAAATACTCCATTGCCTTTATTTCCAAAGAATATTTCTTGCACAAGGAAATATTTGACGGATATGAAAACCAAACGCCTCCGTAT
>DXGG01000200.1 GCA_019114015.1 Candidatus Onthomorpha intestinigallinarum
TCGAATCGTAACAACTACACCCCTTCGGATCGCAACAGCATGCTTGGCTTCCGCCTTGTGTGTCCCAAATAGTTTGTCCTGTGGAAAAATGCAACAAAACGGGAGATAAAAATGAAAAGTCGGCAGTTCTGCATGAAAAAAGTTGGACTTTTTAGGGTAAAAAGTTAGACTTTTCATGGTAAAAAGTCCAACTTTTTGAGGTGAATGATGACGTTTTACAACTTTCATCTGACGACTTACGACAATGATATAAAGGGAGTTCATTTTTGGCAGGGGGAAACAAACTGACAACCACTAAAGCCCCTGTTTGGTGGATTAAGTCAGGGGGTTGGTGTATCGGCTATTAAAAAGTATTGACAGATAACTGAAACGGATGTAATTTTGTATCCGTTAATCAATTAAATACATACAAAAATGAATACAAAAGACGAAGAAACAAGATGGGAAGATGAAAGAATGGCTATGTCAAATGAAGAAGAAAAACAGGCAGGAGCCAATGAGAAAAAATCTTCTACAGCCAAGAAAGTAGCCGGTTTTGCAGCTGCCGGCGCAGCGGGAATTGCTGCAGGAATAGGCCTTTCCTCAATGGCCGAGGCACACGGCACACAAGTGTCCGACTCGGATGTTCCTCCGGTAAAAGATGAAGCACACCATGCAGGTGATGTGGAGATGGACGGTGATGTGAAGACTGCAACCGTCAGCGACGACATGTCCTTTTCCGAAGCATTCGCCTCTGCAAGAAAGCAGGTAGGAGCAGGAGGAGTGTTTGAGTGGAGAGGCAAGTTGTACAACACCTACTACAAGGAGGAATGGGACAGCATGAGCCAGCAGGAAAAAGATCAATACATGGCAGAGGCATTGGGCTACAAATCGACAAATACCTCTTCGCAGGAAGTTGAAGTGGAAGGCAAGTTGCAGGAGAACATTGCCGATGGTGCACATGATGTGGAAGCCGTTGTGGATGATAATGGAAATCCGGTGACCATTGCATTTGCAAATGTAGGCGGACACAATTCCATATTGGTCAACACCGACAGCAACATAGTGATGGATTCACAGGCAACAGACATCTACGAGGGGGCAAGCGTGGATGACACAGAGGTTGTTGCCATTCCAGAAGGAGACATAAGCGTGGGGGATACTCTTGCCGATACCTCATGCGCGGACAGTATGGACGGTATGGATTCTTTCTGCGTATAGGAGACTAAGGATATGAGCGGAAAAATCAGAGTGTTCTGTCCGTCCTGCAAGACTATCCTGAAAGTAAGCACGGATTATGAGAGAAACAACACAAGGTTCGGTTGCCCGTGTTGCGGCTTCAATGCTCCTTTTTCCTCTTATGGGAAAATCAATTTTAAAGATGGAGCACAAAATAAAGTTTCAGATGCCGACGCAACTGACGTATTTGAACAAACAACAGACACAACGATAAACACAAAAAACCTTACAGTGCACAAGGGCGTGCTTGTGCGCTGCAGGGACAACAAAACTATTTCCCTGCCTATGGGTCATGTATCCCTTGGCAGGGAAATGCTCAATCCCGATGATCTGTATATTTCACGCAATCACTCTGCAATGGAAATCATACCTTCGAATGGTCAGGTCAAACATGTGTATTATGATACGGGTGCAAGAAACCCTACACATATCAACGGAGTAAGGCTCGAACGCGGCATGAAAGCGGTTTTATGCTTCGGGGATAAGATAAGGATAGGCAGAACGATGTTTGTCCTGCAAAAGCAATATGACGAATAAATATAAGCATACAAGAAAAAACAAAGGAATTTTATGAAAGCGGAGATAAGAAATGTACTTTCATTCAGCAACATAGGCGAGAGGACCAATCAGGAAGACAGTTGTTACTACGGACAGTTGTCAAACGGGTCTTACAAACCTTATTTCATATTGTGTGACGGAATGGGTGGGCATGACAACGGGGAGGTGGCGAGTTCGACGGTCTGTGAAGCTCTTTCGACCTACTTCGACAACAATGTGCCGCAGGAGGATGAAATAAATGAAGACTATTTCAACAATGCATTGGAATATGCCTACGAAAAACTGCATGAAAAAGATACGAACTCTTCCTCAAATAAAATGGGTACAACACTCACCTGCGTTTACTTATGCAACCGTGGAGCATGGTGTTTCCATATAGGCGACAGCAGGATTTACCATATACGACCATGCGAATACAACCCGCAGGAGCATTCCACGGGACTTATGTTCCAAAGTCAGGACCATTCCCTTGTCAACAGCCTGCTTAAAGCAGGAGAACTGACAGAACAGGAAGCATTGACATATCCACACAAAAACGTAATAACCAGGGCTATGCAACCCAGGGAGGGCGAACACTCCAAGGCCGACTACCGCCTGGAGAAGGACCTGCAGGAGGGTGACTTCTTCTTCCTTTGCAGCGACGGGGTATTGGAGCAGCTGGACAATGAGGAACTCTGCAGCATTCTGGCCGACGAAGAAACGGACGATGCCGGCAAGCTATCTGCAATAGAAGAAGTATGCAAGAGGGGAACAAAAGACAATCACACCTGCATACTCATCTCTTTAGGTCCTGCGCAGAAGCATGCCGACGGCCTGAAGACAAAGCCGGCGAAAAGCCTGCGCAGAGGCGGCCGCAAAAGACAGCGCAGAAGGTCGCCTGGGAACAGGTTCGACAACATGATGCCGTGGCTTGTCGTTGCGATCGTTGCGATCCTTTTGTTCCTTGTGCTATGGCTGGACGAGATAAACATATCGGAGGCTGCAGGCAAGGTCTGGGATTGGATAAAGCCGGATGGAAAGTAGAAACAGCATGTACGGAGGGGAGTTCCTGCGCCGGACTTGCGTTTTTTTTAATATCTGAAACAAAACATACATCATGAAAGATATACACAACAGGCAATGGGGCGAAGACACCGGGACTGCCCTTGACGTGGAAGCCGGAGCGGAGTTGTGCTTCGGAAGATACAAACTGTTGAAAGTACTCGGTCAGGGAGGGTTCGGAATAACATACATGGGTTTGCATACCGGCCTGGGAAAGACCGTCGCTATAAAGGAATACTTCCCTAAAGACGTCTTCCGAAGAATGGAGGACGGAACTCAGGTAAGCTACAGCAACAAGAGCATATCAAGGAAAAACATAGAACGTTTCCTGCGTGAGGCAAGGATTATGGCTAACCTGAAACATGAAAACATCGTAAGCGTGACCGACGTATTCGAGGAAAACAACACGGCTTACTATGTCATGGACTATGTGGAGGGACATAGTCTGGAAGACAGAGGACGACTGAATGAGAACGTCGCATTGAAGTATATACGCCAGGTAGCAGACGCACTCAGATACATACACTCCCAAAACATCCTGCATCTCGACATAAAACCTGCTAACATAATGATTGACGCCTCCGACAAGGCCGTACTGATAGATTTCGGCATTTCCAAAAACTATGACAAGGAAGGTAACATAGAAAGTTCTACAACCACAGGTTATTCGGCCGGTTACTCACCCGTTGAGCAGATGACACCGAGCGGAATTGCGCAGTTCTCCCCAAGTACCGACATTTATGCGTTGGGCGCAACGATATACAAGCTCGCAAGCGGAACGACACCTCCCGTATCTACATTGCTAGCTGACGGAGAAGTGTTGACAAAACCTGCCGACATGTCCGAAAGGCTTTTCGAGGTCATCAGTCACTGCATACAGGTCAAAAGACGCGACCGCCCACAGTCCATTGACGAATTCTTTGCATTGCTGGACCAAAAACAACAGGCCAACAGTGAACATGAACAGGATACGCAATATATTTATGACAACGAACATAATGAAACCTCAACGGAAACTATCTATAATCACAATATATATTACGATACTAAAACAATAGCCGTAAACGGAGTGGCATTCAAGATGGTAAAGGTTAAGGGTGGCACATTCCAAATGGGTGCGACTACAGAGCAAGGTAGCGAGGCAGAAAAAGATGAAAAACCCGTTCATACAGTAATATTGTCTGATTATTACATTGGTCAAACCGAGGTGACACAGGAGTTGTGGCAGGCCGTTATGGGTGACAATCCTGCATTTTTCAAGGGCGACAGTCAACGACCCGTGGAAAACGTAAGTTGGGAAGATTGTCAGGAGTTTATTCAGAAACTGAACAGACTTACAGGACTTAAGTTTCGTCTTCCTACCGAAGCCGAGTGGGAGTTCGCCGCAAGAGGCGGAGTTAAAAGTAAGGGGTATAAGTACAGCGGCAGTAATGATGCAGATGCAGTAGCCTGGTATGGTGAAAATAGCGGCTCGAAAACGCATCCCGTTGCAACTAAGCAATCCAATGAACTCGGATTATACGACATGAGCGGAAACGTACGGGAATGGTGCTACGATTGGTATGGCCCTTATTCAGGCTCCGCACAAACAAACCCTAAAGGACCTTCTATCGGTAGTTGTCGTATATTACGTGGAGGTAGTTGGAACAGTATCGCAAGATTTGTACGCTCATACTACCGCAGTATAACACCTACTAGGCGTAACAATGACTACGGACTTCGACTCGCCATATGAGTTTCATCAATCGGAAATCAATTCCAACTCCAACGCCTTAAACTAAAAAGGAAAACAACAAAAACAGACGTAAATATGAAACAAACAGAAGAAACACAACAAACGGACTATATGGATTCTGCCATTGACGTGGAGGCCGGAGCGGAGTTGTGCTTCGGAAAATACAAACTGTTGAAAGTACTCGGTCAAGGAGGGTTCGGAATAACATATATGGGTTTGCATACCGGCCTGGGAAAGACCGTCGCTATAAAGGAATACTTCCCCAAGGACGTCTTCCGAAGAATGGAGGACGGAACTCATGTAAGCTACAGCAACAAGAGCATATCAAGGAAAAACATAGAACGCTTCCTGCGTGAGGCAAGGACTATGGCCGGACTTAGGCACGACTACATAGTGAGCGTGACCGACGTGTTCGAGGAGAACAACACGGCATATTACGTCATGGACTATGTGGAGGGACGCAGTCTGGAAGACAGGGGACGGCTGAATGAGAACGTCGCATTGAAATACGTACGACAGGTGGCAGACGCACTCAGATACATACACTCCCGAAACATCCTGCACCTCGACATAAAACCTGCCAACATAATGATTGACTCTTCCGACAGGGCGGTGCTTATAGATTTCGGCATATCGAAACACTACGATAAGGAGGGTAACATAGAAAGCTCTACAACCACAGGTTATTCGGCCAGTTACTCACCCGTGGAGCAAATGACACCGAGCGGAATTGCGCAGTTTTCCCCAAGCACCGACATTTATGCTTTGGGCGCAACAATATACAAGATAACAAGCGGAATGACGCCTCCGGTCTCTACATTGCTTGCAGGTGGCGAAGTCCTCACCCGCCCCGAGGGTATGTCCGAAAGGCTTTTCAAGGTCGTCAGCCGCTGCATGGAGCTGAAAAGATATGACCGCCCACAGTCCGTTGACGAGTTCCTCGTCCTTTTGGATTCACAGCCCGCAAGCGATGGCAGAGAGCAACAGCATACAAAGCAGGAACATACGCAAACCCTGCACGAGGAAACCATCCGGGAGCAGCCGCGCCCCGCAAGCCCAAAGCCGCAAAAGAAGAAAAGGAACGTCCCCGCAATAGTTGTCTTCAGCATACTCGGCGCGGCAATTGCTTACCTATTCTTCAGCTACATCTTTGTGGCCGGATTCAGAAGCATACTCTGTGCAATAATTGTGACAGTACTTGGAATATATTTATACAATCAATACAGCATTCAACAAAGCATCAAACAACATGAGCGAGACAACCAATACAACTACCTGTATTCATCCGAGGTATCAAACGGATTTACCAAGGACGTAGAAGCCATAAGCGTTAACAGTGTTACGTTCGACATGATAAGGATCAAGGGCAGCACATTCCGCATGGGCAGCAACAACGGCGAAAGTGACGAAAAGCCCGTTCACAACGTGACCATTTCGGACTACTATATAGGAAAGACCGAGGTGACCCAGGAACTGTGGGAGGCAGTAATGGGCAGCAACCCCTCCTATTTCAAAGGTGACGGCCAAAGACCTGTTGAAAGTGTAAGTTGGGAGGACTGTCATGAGTTCATAAGGAAACTCAATTCCCTTACCGGCAAACATTTCCGCCTGCCCACTGAGGCCGAGTGGGAGTATGCGGCAAGAGGCGGAAATAGAAGCGAGAGTTACACATACAGCGGAGGAGGCAACATTGATGCGGTCGGCTGGTACAGCGGCAACAGCGGAAATACGACCCATAACGTTGCGACAAAGCGTCCGAACGAGTTGGGACTGTACGACATGAGCGGCAACGTATATGAGTGGTGCTACGACTGGAAAGGAAGCTACGACAGCGGCAGCGCGACCAACCCCAAAGGCCCGGGTTCTGGTTCGAGGCGAGTCGTTCGCGGTGGCGGTTGGGACTTCTTTGCTGTCAGTTGCCGGGTGTCCTACCGTGACTACAGCTCCCCGTCCAACCGCGACAACAATCTCGGCTTCCGCCTTGCCTGTCAATGATAGCGGCAAGGTGACAAGAAACAGGAGCAAAACTGCGCAAGTCGGGAGCGGCAGAAAAAAAGCGGGCGCCCCAAGGGCACCCGCCATCATGAATAAAACAACAAATCGGTCCGTCATCATTCCACAACGGCAGCTTGAGCCGCAGCCAATCTTGCAACAGGCACACGGAATGGAGAACATGACACGTAGTTCATTCCTGTTTTGTAGAAGAATTCCACAGACGCAGGGTCTCCACCGTGTTCACCGCAAACTCCTATCTTCAAATTGGACTTGGTGGAACGTCCCTTTTCAACTCCCATCCTCACCAATTGACCTACACCTTCCTGATCCAATGTCTGGAACGGATCGGCTGCAAGTATTTTGTGCTTCTGGTAATTGTCCAATATAGAGTTGACATCATCCCTTGAAAATCCAAAAGTCATCTGTGTCAAATCGTTCGTTCCAAACGAGAAGAAGTCTGCTATCGTAGCTATTTCGTCCGCAACGAGTGTTGCACGAGGTATCTCTATCATCGTTCCGTACAAATAGTTTATCTTGGCATTCATAGCCTTCTCCACCTGGGCATGAACCCTGTCGCATATATCCTTCTGATGTTTCAATTCCTTGGCCGTAACAGTCAAAGGAACCATTATCTCAAGACATGGATTGAAGCCTTCCTTCCTTAGCTCTGCTTCAGCCTCAAACAAGGCCTTGAACTGTGTCTCGGTAATCTCTGGATAGGTTATACCCAACCTTACTCCTCTTAATCCCATCATAGGGTTAACCTCTTCCAAATCTTCTATTCTTTTGTGCAATTCCTCAGTGTTTATGTGCAATTCCTTGGCCAAAAGCGCAACATTCTCCTTGGTCTGAGGTACAAACTCATGCAATGGAGGGTCTATCAGACGGAATGTAACAGGTTTTCCATCCATAACCTTCATCGTTCCCTTCACAGCTGCCTTGATATGTCCTTCCAACTCCCCAAGCCATTTCTTTCTTTCTGCTTCGGAACCTGAAAGTATCATCTTTCTCAATATGGACAAAGGCAATTCGGAATTTTCGCCGTAGAACATGTGCTCTATTCTGAACAATCCTATTCCTTCCGCTCCGAATGCCAATGCCTGTGCAGCATCTTCAGGTGTATCGGCATTGGTCCTCACTCCCATCGTACGGTATTTGTCAACTATCTGCATGAATTTCTGGAATAAAGGATTCTCAGTCGCATTTATCATTTTGACCTTGGTATCATAAACAAATCCCTTCGTTCCATTCAAACTCAATACATCGCCTTCTTTGTAGGTTTTGCCGGCTATCTCGACAGTCTTGAATTTCTGGTCTATATGCAAAGCCTCACAACCTACTATACAGCATTTTCCCCATCCTCTTGCAACCAAAGCCGCATGCGAGGTCATACCTCCCTTGGCAGTCAATATGCCGGTAGCAGCCCTCATTCCTTCTACATCCTCCGGATTGGTTTCCTCTCTAACCAATATACAAGCCGTACCCTCGGACTCAAGCTTCATAGCACCCTCATTAGTCATTGTTATTATTCCCACTGCTCCTCCGGGTCCTGCCGGCAATCCCTGTGCAATGACATTATGATGTTTTTCGTCCGAACTGTCCAAAATAGGGTGCAACAATTCATCCAATTGTGTAGGGCTCACTCTTCTTATCGCTTCTTTCTCGTCTATAAGACCTTCGTCCAACATCTCCATAGCCATGGTCATGGCAGCCACTCCGGTACGTTTTCCAACTCTACACTGAAGCATGTACAACTTGCCATCCTGTATGGTGAACTCTATGTCCAACATGTCCTTGAAGTTATTCTCCAAAGTTGTCCTTATATCACAAAGCTCCTTGTATATCTCAGGCATGGCCTCCTGCATGGAATGCAAATGTCTGTTCTGTTCGTTCTTAGTATCTTCATTCAAAGGATTTGGCGTTCTTATTCCGGCAACGACGTCCTCGCCCTGAGCGTTTACAAGCCATTCTCCGTAAAACAGATTCTCTCCCGTTGCGGGGTTACGCGTGAAAGCCACTCCAGTTGCAGAATTGTCTCCCATATTTCCGAATACCATGGCCTGAACATTGACAGCGGTACCCCAATCATCAGGTATTCCCTCTATTTTTCTGTATGCCACAGCCTTCTTACCGTTCCATGACTTGAATACGGCTTTTATTCCACCCATCAACTGTTCTCTCGCATTATCAGGAAAGTCAACACCCATATGTTGTTTTACCGTCTTCTTAAATTCTTCAGACAAATACATCAAGTCTTCCGTAGTCAAGTCGGTATCACTCTTGTATGATTTGGAACGTTTGTACTCGTCAAGCATGTCATCCAATATACGACGTATTCCCACTCCGTTTGCAGGTTCAAGTCCTTCTGCCTTCTCCATTACGACATCGGCATACATCATTATCAAACGTCTGTATGAATCATATACAAACCTTGGATTGTTCGTCTTCTTTATCAATCCCGGTATCGTAGCGGAACAAAGTCCTATGTTCAAAACAGTGTCCATCATTCCCGGCATGGAACTTCTCGCTCCAGAACGGCATGACAACAACAGACAGTTGTCCTTGTCACCATAAACCATACCCATAACCTGTTCAACTCTCTTTATACCTTCTTCCACCTGAGGCAACAAATCATCCGGCAACTGACAGCCGTTAGCATAATAATCCGTACAACATTCAGTCGTTATAGTCAAACCCGCAGGAACAGGAAGCCCCAAATGGCACATCTCTGCCAAATTCGCGCCCTTGCCTCCTAACAAATTCTTCATCTCAGCCTTACCTTCCGCAGTCTTCCCACCAAAGGTATAAACATACTTTTTCGTCATCGTATCAACAAAATTAAATCAATGTATTTATTAAATATTACTTGTATATACCGTCTCGCATCTATGAAAAACGGTTTGCAAAGGTACAAAATTATCCTTTCGTATTTTTGCTTTAAAAGTTCATTTTTTTGCACCTCTGAAGCTGTCATATCATTACTTTCTCTTTTTTTTCAGTATTCCAAATGCTCTCCTGTCTGTCGAAGGCACATATTCCAATGCCCCTATACAAGGAGGATCATTCCTGTACATACCGTTAATGTCATAAGGAACGGTATAGCTCCATACACCGTCTCCCCTACCTATTGCGGGGGAAGTACTCTGTAAACTCACATCACCATTAGACGCATCTACAAACAAAGGGGATTGGTTGAAAATACAATTGGTGAAAATGGAAGAATAATTCTGCCACTTTCCATATTTCAAAAGACAATTACCAAAATATATGTTGCCAACATTACCATTGAGCAAATCGAACTCAATTTCATCCTCACTAAGCGAACCGTAAATAATGCAATTATGGAAGTTGGCTCTTTCTATTTCACGATACTGAACAGCATCATACACATCAACATAATAGTCATTAAGAATCAAGCAGGCATCGGTGCGGGTGGAATAGTTCCAATAGTTCGCAAACGTACAATGAATGAACTCATAACTACCCCCCAAGGTAAGGGCTACGGCATAACTGCCGCAATTCTGCACTATCACATTTTTACCTTCCACTTTGGCACCACGTGCATACAAACCTATATTCGAACAATTCTCTATTCTCGTATTGTTTATAGTCAGGGTAGGAGAACTATTCACACACGTATCCACTATCAAGCCTATTACATTGTTTTTTATTACGACATTGTCCAACACGTTGTCCTTACTTCCTGCCATAAAACGTATGCAATTCCATTGAGATGGAACGTTATGATAATATTCGTCCAACCTCATACCCTGAAACACGACAGGAGCTTCACGGTCCGCCTCTGCCTTCAATGTTGCAGCATTATATACCCAAAACTCCGAATTCTTGTCAAAATACAGTCTTGCATTGTTACCAAGATTAAGCGTATAAGCGGAATCCACCGCACAAACCCCTAATATGACATGTGGTTTGTCTGTTTTCCAATAAATCTGATTACCCTCTACTTCAATACCTCTATTTTCGCAGTTCTGATGAGCAAGAGAATATCTTATAGTATCATAGCGATTTGTCTGCGTATTCAAAGACAAAAGAAAATGATCAGGTTTGTGAAAATAGGCATCCTGTCCATAAGCCTCCAATCTTACGTATTGCGACTTTTCATTGAAATGAAAAGCTATCGAATCATAAATCAAAAGAGGATTACTGAGATTGTTGGGATTTATTTCCGTCCTCACAAATATAAACATGCTGTCTTTGGCTGCTATCTCAACATCCTTCACCACCAAATCCGTACTCCCGTCCACATTAAGACGATAATAACTGTTCGCACCATGAACCAAACATATACGGTCTATCTTCACCGGTTCATTTTCCGTATTGTAAACCATAAGTTTTTTTGTGACCGACCCCACCGTGGTAAATACTGTATCAAAGGTTATAGTGTCGGAACTGAACTTTAGCCTTACATAGTCTCCCTGAGCAAATTCGTCTTCTCTTACGCAACCACTGAAAACAACAGCAGAAAACAACAAAATAACGATAAAGTGTAAGAATTCTTCTGCTTTGCTCATTTATTATATATGTATATGTTATTTTATCTCTATTAGAACATACTTTTTGTTTCCCATACCCAATTTAGAAGCATAGTCTATCTGTGACAGCCCGCTCTTTCCGCTTTCCTTCAAAAACGGATCTTCACATTTGTGTCCTTCGGCAACAAGATCAAAGGAGGCCTGCTCTATTGCAACTATGTCCTTGGATGCAACCATTCCTATATCCTCAGTGAAAGGCTTGGGCGCATTTGAAGAACAGTCGCACACGGCAGAAATGTTCGCCAACACATTTATAAACACCATCGGTTTCTTGCTCCAGCCCACATAGGCATATTCAACCAATCGTTCAAGGAACGTATCTCCTTCAAGACTTACCTTCTTTGGTGAAAAAAGCCTTAACGGGCACTCTGCAGTACATTTAGCACAACCTATACATTTTGTAGTATCTATATGTATTCCTCCTTCCAAACTCAAAGCCTCGGCAGGACAGTTATTTACACAATTTCCGCATGCCACACATTTTTCAGGATTATTTATCTGCGGAAAATCAGCTGCATGCTGTGCCATCTTTCCACCGGGAGAAGCAAATCCCATGGCCATGTTCTTTATCGCTCCGCCAAATCCAGCCGAACCATGTCCTTTAAAATGAGAGTAAATGATATAGTTATCATAGTTCATAAAGTGTTTTCCATACTTTACTTTCTTGAAATGTTTCAAACCCATACCGTCTGTCGGTATATCTATCTCACCATCACTGTCCAATATGTCAATTGGTGCGAATGTAAAGCCGTGTTCCTTCGCCAACTTAAGATGAGAGTCTGTAAAACGTCTCTTTCCTACATACAGCACATTTGTTTCAACCCACGTTGCCTTCGTTTTCTGCATTAGAGGTCGAGTAAGTTCCGGATCAAGATAGTTCTTATTGCCGTCTTCCCCAAAATGCAATTTCACCGCTGTCTTTCCCTTGAAATCAACACCCAAAGCATCATAAAGTTTCAAAACATTTTCAGGTGTTATTTCTCTGATAAAATAAACGACAGATACATCCTTCTGACCATTGTAATCCTTCTCGTCTATTCTCTGAGCAGAAACAACAAATGAAGACAATAAACAGCAAAACAGTAAGGCCGTAGACTTTTTCATATTCATAATTTCTTTGTATTTAAACTCACACTGTAAAATCCGATGCGAAAGTAGTCAAATAATCTTAGAAATTAGAGTTTTGTACTCATAAAAAATTACAAAAGTCACAGCAATTGAAAAGCTAAATCAAATTATTTTCTATATTTGCAACATGTTTCCAAAGAAGGACAAAGCCTATGCGCTGTCTTTCAATGCAAGCATCTCATATCAAAAAAATAATATCTAATCCAAAAGTAAACGGACTGATGGAAAAGAGAATAGGTACAATAAGCATAGTCATTCACGACAGAACCGTGGCGGACAAGGTAAACAGACTGATATCCGACTACGGCGATTTCATTTTGGCAAGACAAGGTCTGCCCCTTCAGTCCAAAGGATTAAACATAATAACTTTGATAGTGGAGACCACCACGGATAAGATAAATGCCTTGACAGGTTCGCTCGGACGATTGAACTCTGTCGAAGTAAAAACAATAATGTCAAAATACAAGGAGGAACAAAAATGAATATCGAAGAAAGAAACAAGAATTTTATTGACAGAGACAAACTCTACGGATTGATAGAGGGTAAAATACCTGCCGAAAACGAATTGGACAATATATTGAACAAAGCTATAAAGCTCAAAGGTCTTGGCTTAGAAGATGTGGCGGCACTGCTTAGAGTAGAGGATAAAGCATTGATTCACAAAATAATGGAGTGCGCAAAGCAGGTAAAGGAAGCCATATACGGCAAGAGACTCGTATTGTTCGCTCCCATATACACGGGAAATGTGTGCGTCAACAACTGTACATACTGCTCGTTCAGAAAAGACAATCATCTGATAAAACGGAAGATTCTTACCATGCAAGAAATAGCCGAGGAGACCTCCGCATTGTTGAAGCAAGGACATAAAAGAGTACTGCTTATATGCGGAGAAAATAACAAAAATGGAACAGATTATATGGTCGAGGCTATAAGGACTACTTACGGAGTAAAAGAACGCGGAGGCAAGGACTACATAAGACGTATAAACATAGAACTTGCACCGATGGAAGTAGAGGACTTCGCACGTCTGAAAGCTGAAAAAATAGGTACCTATGTATGCTTCCAAGAGACTTACGACCCTGTCAGATACAAGGATTTTCATCCAGCCGGTACTCCAAAGGCCGACTATCTTTACCGTCTGAGCGTAATGGACAGAGCGATGGAAGGAGGAATAGACGACATAGGAATAGGTGCTTTGCTCGGACTGATAGATTACCGATTCGAAGTATTGGCAATGATTGAACATGCAAACCATTTGGAACGCTGCTTCGGATGCGGACCTCATACGGTATCCGTTCCGAGAATGGAGCCTGCAATAGGAGCTCCCGACGCCGAAAAGGTACCTTCCCCCGTAAGTGACGATGATTTCAAGAAACTGGTCGCCATAATAAGGATAGCTCTACCGTACACGGGGATAATCCTTTCAACAAGAGAAAATGATGTTATGCGCAACGAACTGATAAAGTATGGTGTAAGTCAGATATCGGCAGCAAGCAAGACCAACCCCGGCTCATACGCCCATCAGGAAGAGGAAAGTGGGACACAGTTCTCCACAGGAGACCACCGCTCTATGGAACAAGTGATATCTTCACTGATAGATGCAGGTTACATACCTTCATTCTGTACAGGTTGTTACCGCAAGCACAGAGTGGGAGGCGACTTCATGGATCTTGCAAAACCGGGACTTATAAAGCAGTATTGTCTGCCAAATGCCATGTTCACCTTCAACGAATATCTTGAAGACTTCGCAAGCGAAGAAACGAAACGTAAAGGCAAGGAACTGATAAAGTCCATGTTCGCCGAAGTGGACAAAAAAGATCTCTTGCCAAAGATAAAGGATAATCTGAATAAAATAGACGCCGGCGAAAGAGACATATTCTTCTAAAAAAAAGGCGGACCTAAGTCCGCCTTACGTTTAAAACCATATTCTCATTCAAATCTTTATTGAACTATCAATTTGCTGGTTATATTGCCTATCTTCAAAAAGTAAATACCCTGCGCATAAGCCGAAAGGTCTATATTCATTTCAACATCACCTCTTTGAGCAATTCTTTCCAATACTCTTCCCTGAACATCGCTTATGGTTATATCTTCACTCACACCCTTGGCTTGAAGAATGACGTATTTGTTTGCAGGATTAGGATACAATTTGAAATCTACGCTCTGCACTCTTTCCAATCCTGTCAAATCTCTTTCCATCGTAACATTGTCTCCATATGTAGATGCAAGATATTCAACCGTAAAGACATAATGATTTCCCGCTGCAAATTCAATATCATCTCCACGTGCATCATCTCCTCCTGCAATCCAATAAGCGTCATTAGGCGTAGGATTGGTTATGCAATAGTCGTAAATGCCTGCCGGAATCGTTATGGTAAGGTCACCTTCCACAAGTATCATATCCGTATTCAAAAAGAATTCGGTCTCCTCCGGTATTGTGTACTCAAACTGTCCATAAACGTCCTCGGTAAGATCAGAATTAGCCAACGGTCCTTCTGAAGGTATTATACCTCCGAAAGTGTTGTGGTCGGCATCCATCAGAAGCTGATAACCGGTTCCATCACCCCATACCTCTTCAGGCACGGAAAGCGTTATGCTGCAATCTGAAGATTTTGTCTGGAACACTTGC
>DXGG01000201.1 GCA_019114015.1 Candidatus Onthomorpha intestinigallinarum
GTATATCATCATCCAGTTGAAGCGCAGAGAGAACTCTGAGATAAATACCGATAGCGACTGTCGGTACACCCTTTTCAATCCGGCCAACCGTAAGCGGTGAGCAGGTTGCGCGTTCGGCAACCTGGGCCATGCTGAGATTCCTGCGCAGTCTAGCCAGTTTGATCTGCTCACCCACTATCTGCACCTTCTGCTCCAGTTTTCTTGGCAACTTGGTGCCCATTGTATTCTTTGCCATATTCAATATATCATATAATATGCAAATATACTACTTTTTATCTATTTAATGATGTATTATAGGTGAAAAACCGCAAGAATAGAAGATATGGTATTTAAGCGGTTCTACACTTTTCCATCAAAATTGAGGCTTAAAATCTACACTTTTCCATGAAATCAGCACCTTTACTTTATCCCCGTATTCATATATACGCCAATTAAAGTAAAGTCAAAACAGAGGGAAGAAAAGAGATGGCTCCGCCAAACAGACCAGCCGATTTGCCGAAGTCTACCAATGATACAGCCTGTTTTTTCTTTTGGCTGCAAAATCTTCGTGACTGCATCTTGCTTTTAGTTGACATCAGTTGGTGAAAATCCCACTTATTTTCGTACCTTCGCAACGGATAGAAAACAGGTGGACTTCGGACGGGAAAAGGGAATTTTTCCGTTGGTTCTGATTCAAGTGAAAGGTGCGGCAAAACGGACGGTTTTTGGCCTGAAAAACAAGCGAGAAAAGGCTTTTCTACCGTTTAAAACGCAACTCTTTCACATTCAGGTTGTTCGGTATGCTGCGTCGGAAAATATGGAAATAAGAAAGATTTGTCAATGGTGCGGAAAGCCATTTATAGCTCAAAAGACAACAACCTGTTATTGTAGCCATCAGTGTTCCAATCTTGGCTACAAGGAACGCATCAGAGAACGTAAGCGACAGTTGAAGCGATCACAGGAATTATTGCAACCTCGACAAGCAGCCGAGGGGCAGGATTTCTTCTCTTTTGCCCAAGCCGCAAAGCTGATGGGTGTTACCCGGCAATACATCTATAAACTGGTCAAGGAATCCAAACTGCGGGCATCCCGGATGAGCGGGAAGAAGTCGCTCATCCGCCGTGCGGACATCGAGCTGATGATGAAGACCAAGCCTTACGAACGTATCATGCCCAAAGAGGACTTTGACATCACCGAGTATTACACCGCTGAGGAGATTGCACAGAAATATAAGGTCAATGCCAAATGGATATGGACTTATACACTACAGCACAAGGTCCCGAAAGTGAGAATCCGCCAGTTCAACTATTACAGCAAGAAACATATTGATGCCGCCTTTGCCAAATATGAGGTGGACTCCGACCTGACGGAATTGTAAACGCCCTAAGATATTCAGGAGAAATACGGCATGACACGTGTCGCCATCCGTTCGCACATCTACCGTAACAACATCCTCTCGAAGAAAGAACCCGGGCAGATTTTCTATTCCAACATTTCTAATCAATATGCTATTGTAATAGTTGCTATGTTTTAATATATAATTACAATGTAGCAGAATGAAGAACAATGAGATAAGAAACTTGTATCATTATCAGTAAATAAAATGTTTCATATGGCAGTCTAATCTAAAATGACCATCAGTAGGATGTTTACGATGTAACAGATTATTCGTATATTTGCAAAACTGAAAGGTTTGAATACTACTCTAGGCACACGGAATGAAACACAACTATCTTTTATATAGAAGTTTAGAGTTAATATGATTAAACCGAACTATAAAACATGGATTAGAACAAAAGCAATAGTTATATTCTCAATATTAGCAGTGATTTCATTGAGTTTTCTATTGTTCTCATTTTTGTCTCCATGGTTTCTTTTCTTTATCATTCCTACATTTATATTTAGTTATGTTTTATTGATTATCAGCCTATCAAAATATCAATTTTCAACCAAGGGTGGAAACTATCAAGCAAAAATCCACAGTATTATCGTACAGGAAGTAACAGGAAATAAGATATTGGATATAGGGTGTGGTAGCGGCCACCTACTCTCGCAAATTGCCAAACTAAATCCTGAAGCTGACCTTACAGGTATTGACTATTGGGGCGAAAATTGGGAATACTCAAAAGAACTATGCGAAAATAATTTTCGCATAGAAAATATATCTAACAAATATACATTCAGAAAAGAAACTGCTTCAAATCTTCCCGAAGATATTGGCTGTTTTGACTGTATAGTAAGTTGTCTTACTTTTCATGAAGTAAATGATGTAAAGGACAAGACTGTACCAATAGCCGAAGCTCTCATGCATCTACGACATAGTGGTAAGTTTGTTTTTTTTGATTTATTTCAAGACCGTAAATTATATCCGGACTATAGTAAAATAGAGGAAGTTATTAGGCTTCAACACGGGGTTATTACGAAAAGATATTCGTTAAGTAATGCAATGAAACTGCCTTTCCCCTTAAATCACAAGAAAGTCCTTCGTTATGCGAAAATAATTATTGGAGAAATCAAATGATACTATCGTTTCCTTTTGCGTTAGTTTAAGTACAGCCGTTGTGCATCGGCAAATAAACTCCTTGAATCGTTATCAGTTTAAGGAGATGTCGCACTATGGTTACAATATAAATATTTTTATACCGAGGGAATGATTGCAAGCATTAGCAGACCCTCGGTTTAAAAAGTATTTTCAGACAATATAATTACGTGTTGACGCTGAAGGATTTCATGGTTTAATGTGTATTGCTTTATGAAGGAGAGTATTTTTCTTTCTTTTTTCTTTTTGTAGCATTATGTTTTATATCTTTGTAAAATAATGTTGAATTAGGAAAGAGTGATAGATGTGATTGAAAGTATCGGTTTAAATGCATAATCATGGGTAAAACTATTACTACATATTTAATTGACGGTGACCCTAAGGGGACGCAATATTCATTCATCAGCAACAAGATTTGCCAAATGTTTGTAGTGCCACGCTCCAATCTGTCTTACTTGAATGAGCAAGAGAAACTACAAAAACCGGCGTTTTATATCCTAATAGGAGAAGATGAGTCAACAAAGCCACAAGCCTATATCGGAGAGACTGAAAACTTCAAAGAACGCGTGAGAGACCACGACAACAAAAAGGAGTTTTGGCAAAAGGCCCTTATTTTCGTTTCAAAGGACGAAGACATAACAAAAACGGACGTGCAATATTTGGAGTATAAAGCCATCGCCGAGGCTAAAAAAGCAAATACGTTTGTCCTTAGCGAAAACAAGCAGATACCCAAAGCACCCAACTTGCCCGAGCATCAGCGCGACGCTATGGACGAATTCTTTGAGGATATTAAATTTTTGACCTCTTTTATGGGTTGTAATATATTTGAGATATCGCAACTGAAAGAAGAACACTTGTTCTACACTAACGGACGAGGATGTAAAGCAAATGGATTTTACAACTCATCAGGTTTTACTGTTCTAAAAGGCAGTATATTGGCAAACAGTTGTGCCCCGTCATTCCAATGGAAAGAAAAACGAGAGAAGTTGATTAAAGAATATGCGACTTTTGAGAATGGAAATTGGGTAATGAATTCAGACAAGACATTTTCAAGTCCCAGTAGAGCCGCTGATTTTTGCACAGGACGGTCATCCAATGGATGGATCGAATGGAAAGATAAAAATGGAAATACATTGGATTCGGTATATAGACAGTTGGAATAGAATATTATAGACATTAGAGCGATTTTAGTTGCTGTTACATGGACATAATCCAACATCCTGTTCGTCCATATTTATATTGAATTTGCATAAAAGAACATCAGCTCCAACCTCCGTGCTTTTACCCTTGCCGCTATGCATTAAGAACGATATTATATTATTCGTAAACTTGCTATTTTGTCCCCAACAAACAAAATATTGTCTTTTCGCAAAGGTGACAGTTTAATACGGTTCTTTAAATCGTTTTTAGTATATTCACCTGTTTTCTTCATTGTCCGCTATCCTGAAGTTCCATGCCCTGTCACATTTTCTGTACCTTCGCCCGGAATACAGGAAATATTTTTCCTTTTCCGCTTTGCCCAATCCGTTATATTCCTTTATGCTTATTTCCTCCTTGATATAGTTACCTTTGGAATCCTTTAGGTAGCAACCGTTTTTATCCTTTAAATACGATGCCACGTTTCGTCTCCATCCCGATGTCAGACAATGACTCGTTTGTGTCGCTTCATTCACCCATTCAATGCAAAGACCTTTGTCAAGACTCAGGCCCATCATCATATCCTCATAAATATAGGTGGACCGTCTTTCAAAGTCTTTTGTCGTTATCCATTCACCATCGTTTAATGACTCCACCTTATAACCCCTTATTAGGAAGGATGCCCTGTATTTCTTGTCCTGATTTTCAAATGTGATGTCAATACCTGAAGCATGGCAGTTGAACGAACCGAATACAAAATAGGGCAGGTCTTGCCGTTTTTCATGGTCTGTCGTATGATACATTACCGGATCTTTCAGACCTCCTTCCATTTCCTCATGATAATAGAATTCTATTTCCTTCAAATGTATGCGCCTTGTTTTATTTATAAGGAAATATCCTCCGAAAATCAACATGCAGGCCAAGTCGTGGAATTGTCTTGTCAGTTCCTGATGCTTTTTATTACGCTCCAGCTGCGCAACGCCTTTGAATGTTTCAAGTATTGTCTTCATGTCTTATTCTTTCTGACTTACACTCTTGTACATATATATTATATTAGGCAATGTAATCGTTTAGACTAATCCTCTTGGATAAATATCTGAACGGATTTAATGAAATCGAAATCCTGCCATTCAGCAGGAAACATCCCTGCATCCGCTTTGTTGCGTCTCAAACTCTATCGTTGAATGGGATATGCCTTTGGAGTCAAGACATTCTTTCAGTTCCTTTTTCATTTTCTCCATCTGTTGCACATCGTCCAATACGACATGTATCGTTGCCGCGTTTTCCCTTGTGCTTATAGCCCATATGTGCAGATGATGCCATTTGCCTGCTCCGACTGTTTTGTCTATTGCATTTTTCACTTCTTCCATGTCAATGGAGGAGGGGATGGCATCCAGTGACATATAAAGGCTTTCCTTTAGCAGCTTGAATGTCGAGACAAGTATTATGACTGCAATGACAATGCTTATTGCAGGGTCTATCCATGTCCAGTTGTTCAGACTTATTATCACTCCCGATACCACGACACCGACCGACACAAGGGTATCGGCCAGCATGTGCAGAAAAGCACCCTGTATGTTCAAGTCCTCTTTTCTGCCTTTCATCAACAGCCATGTCGTCAATCCGTTTATGACAATTCCGCATCCTGCCGTCCATCCAATGGCTTCTCCCGAGACTGTCGAAGGCTCCCTCAGTCTGTGTATGCTTTCCAATACTATTATCCCGACAGATACCAACAATATCACCGCATTGACAAGGGATATGAGAATGGTTGATTTCTTGTAACCGTAGGTAAAATGATTGTTGCTCGGATATCCGGCCATGCGAAAGGCAAGCAATACAAGCAGCAGGCTGAATACGTCACCGAGATTGTGTACCGCATCGGAAAGAAGTCCAACAGAGTTGTAGGCAAACCCCATGAAGACTTCAAATGCTACGAAAAGCAGGTTCAGAACAACGCAGAAAACAAACGTTCTGCTTGTGCTTTCCGGTGTATGGCTGTGATTGTGACCTGTGTGTTCCATGGATTTATTCGTACCGTTTTCCGTTGGTAATCATTTTGAAAGTATAATAAAGGGCAGGGGTAATAATGGCGCAGACACTGACACCTGTCATCCAACCGCAGCTTTCACATGAACCTGTGGTCGCAGAGTATGAGACATGGTTCACAAGCCCCATGGTGAACATGCACAACACTTTTTCCGCTCTGAGCATCTTCACCGCCATCATGTAAAGCATTTCCCTGTTGTTTTCCGTTACCTTTACCGGATAGTTCAATATTTTCGGCATTCTTTCAAGCACCGAAAGGACTATGTAAAGTACAAAAGACAGTATTGGAGGCAGGTAAAGCCAACGGATGCTTCCCCAAGAGTCAACCTCACCTCTGAAATTGTAATGTTTGGGAACAGACGCACCTTCGGGCAGTTCTCCGATGAACAGCAAAGGATACAGCGACCATAACAGGCAAAGGATGCAAAAGCATTCCCTTAGCCAATCTCCGTATCCCCATTTGCCTTTCATTCTTCCTTATTCTTCAAATATTATCTCGCCGCGGGCTTTGGAGAAAGTGAATGTTCCGAAATCGGTCAGGCCGTTCTTGTTCACTATCATGTTGTACTGCATGCCTTTTCTGACAATCACCTCGTATTTGTCTGCAAAATACTTTCCTATGTACGCCGACCTGAATGTCAGAACGGAGTTGTCCAATATGTTTCCGTCCTCGTCGAAAGCCTTGTCCTTGTCCCTGAAGTCGTCCTTGGTTATCCTGCCGCTCAACAGGAACTCCATGGCCACATCCCAGTCCAATACGGCGGCATCCCTGTATCTCTCGTCATATATGCAAGGAACGGCCTTGCCGTTAAGTATGATGTATATCTGTGCCTTGTCGCCGTTTATCATCGTGACCTTTATGTTGTTGTCCGTGTACACTATCGGCACTTCCGTGTCAGGAGGAGGCAAGGTGCCGGAAACCATGTCAACAACGGGAGCCTTCAATGCCGCATCCGCAAGGCTGTCTCTTACGGCCTGAGGAACGAAGTCCGTCCTCAATATCCTGAATTCCGTCCGTCTGTTCAGCTGATGAGCCGCCTCGCGTTCGTCATGAGTTTTCAACTTGTTTATGTAATCGTCCGTCAGCGTTATTCCCTTGTCGAACTTGTAGGTCTTGCCGTTCATCTCCACCGTACAGTCATGCTTCAACGTGCGAGGCACCCTGTCACCGTAGCCCTTAGGCACAAGACGTTCCCTTTCTATGCCTCTGGCATGAAGAAACTCCACTACCGATTCCGCTCTTCTCTGGCTGAGCGTGTCGTTCGTTACCCTTAGGAACGGCCTCGAATCGGTGTGTGAGGCAAGCTCTATGACGTAGGTTGGATTGTTCACCAATATTATCAGAAGGTCGGAAAGCGAATCCTGATACTGGTCCTTCAAGTCCCACTTCGCAAGGTCGTAACGTATCTCCGGCAATACTATAGGCTCCTTAGGTATGGGAACAAGTTTGAAGTCGTGAACCAAATCCTTGTTCGTCGTAAGACCTACCGTGGATTCCTTGCCTTCGGTATTGAAATAATCCACCTGCGAAACCTGTATCCGGTAATTCACATTGTATTTTATCTGTTCGGTCGAGAATTCGTATTCCCCCTTGCGGTTGGTCCTTGCCTCTATCGTGGTGTTGTCATCGCCTATGAGCTTTATTCTTGCTCCTTCTATCGGTTGCATCGACTTGTCGTCCCTTACCTTTCCGCTCAACGAAAACAAAAGAGGAGCCCTGTAAAAGGAATACAGGTCGTCGCCGCCCGTACCGCCTTCACGGTTCGAGGAGAAATATCCCGACTCTTCGGCCGCTATGTTCTCCACTTCGGCATGGTTGAACACTATTCCTATCTCGTCATACGGACTGTTTATCGGATACATCAGGTTCTGAGGCTCCGACCATTCTCCGTCAACAAATTCGGTGTAGAACAAGTCGAATCCTCCCAATCCCGGCAATCCGTCCGAAGAAAAATACAGACGCGTGTCCGAACGCAGGGTAGGAAACTCCTCCTTGCCTTCGGTGTTTATCTGTTTTCCGAGATTGACCACATTGCCGAAAGGTTCGTCAACGCTGCTCCTTGTCGCCTTCCACAAGTCATAGTCTCCCTCGCCGCCGGGGCGGTTTGAAGAAAAATACAACGTCAGCTCGTCCGACGAAATCGCAGGATGGAAGTAGTTGTAGGCCGTATCCCCCAAGTCTATCATCACAAAGGCAGGTGCCTGTTCGTCGCTCGACTTGTCCTCTTTCTTGCCTTTGGCCTTGTCGTTTTTCTTGTTTCCTTTCTTCGGTTCGATGGGATTGGTGTATATGGCGCAATTCAACTGTTTGTTCTTCTTTATGTTACAGCGAGAGAAATAAACGTTCTGCGTTTTCTCGCCCCTGACAATCACCAACTCACCTTCGTTGGCGTCGGTGTTCACCTGGTCTATGGAAATGAGGGAAGGCTCTCCGAGGTCTCCGTTTTTCTGTTTTGTGGTTGTATAAATGTTCGAGAAGTATTCACCCGTCCATACATCCCTTTCATCCTTGTCCTCGCCTGCCGGACGCGACGAGGTGAACGTAAGTTCCTCCCACTGGTCGAAACCCATGAAGCGCGGAGCCCATTCGTTCCATTCCGTATTCACGTCCTTCTGTTCCTTTACCTGATGTCTTGTGGGGTTGTCTATCCACTTTTTCGCCAAGGCTATGGACTGCAGTCTCCTTTGTGCAAGGGCGTCGTCGGGTACGAGCTTCAGATATTCCTTGTAGTTGTACTCGGCAGCATCCCATTCGCTGTAAAACTTCTGGAAGTCGGCCATGTGAAGGAATATTTTGGGCTGAACCGTGTAATATTTGGCCTTGACAAGCCTCTGGTATGTCTTTATGGCCTGCTTCTTATCGTCCATGAAACGATAACATTCGGCCTGTTGGAACATTATTCTGTTCTTTTCCTGTCTGTTGCCCTTTACCTTGGTGTATGCTTTCTTGTACAAATCCACAGCGGTGGTGTATTGCTTGGATTCGAAAGCCTCGTCGGCCAGTTCCGTCAGACTCCTTCTCTGTGCATATCCGCTCAAGGACAGTCCAACCAATAGAAAAACAATCAAATGCCTTAGTCTCATCGTATTATCTTATGCTTTATTTTATTAGTAATCAAACCGTTAAAAATCCCATGCCTGCATTTCAATACTCAAACCGCGCACAATAAGCCTACTGTACGTGGTTACAAAGATACAAACATTCTTTTATTCATTTTGCATTTTTTCGCATATTTTTTATCTTCGCTTTAAAACCATGCTTGTGTCATAAGGGAAAACGGGTACTTTATGTCGTAAAATTCTTTTCAAGTTCCGTTGCGATGAAATCAAATTCCGTGATATTGGAATCAAATTCCACGAAAATGGATTCAGAAAAGAAAAAGGACAATGAAGGGATATTTTTAATGCTTTGAAAATCAATGTATTTTTGTTTCAGGTCGATTTTTTTTCAAATTCTCTTTTGCCGGTACGGAAAATCTTTCTATTTTTGCAGTCCGTTTCGAGAGGGGGTGGTGTGAGACATGGTGCGGACGGAAGTGAAAAACAATAAACAAAAACAAATAAATAATGTACGCGATAGTAGAAATAGCAGGACAGCAATTCAAGGTACAGAAAGATCAGAAGATTTTCGTGCATCGTCTTGACAAGGAGGAGGGTGCGGACTTGTCTTTTGACACCGTGATGCTAAAGGATGAGGATGGAAATATCACTGTCGGAGCTCCGCTTATAGAGGGTGCGAGCGTCAAGGCCAAGGTGATAAAGCACATCAAGGACAAGAAGGTGTTGGTATTCCACAAGAAGAGAAGGAAAGGTTATCAGAAGATGAACGGTCATCGTCAGTGCCTGACCCAAATCATGATTACCGACATACAATAATTTGTTTGTTTAACGTTATATTTGGTATTAAGTATAAAAACATATAGGATATGGCTCACAAGAAAGGTGTCGGCAGTTCGAGTAACGGACGTGAATCGGAAAGTAAACGATTGGGAGTTAAGATATTTGGCGGACAGAAATGTATAGCCGGAAACATAATCGTAAGGCAGAGGGGAACAGTTCACAATCCCGGAGTGAATGTAGGCATGGGCAAGGATCATACTTTGTTTGCTTTGGTTGACGGGGTTGTTGAGTTCAGGAAGAAAAAGGACAACAAGTCTTATGTTTCGGTTGTTCCTCAGGCTTAAAGGAAAATCTTCATAAGTGTTTAGTTAATAATTGATTATTGGTTTGGGTTACACGAAGTACTCAAACCTCATTTTCACCCGTAAGGGGTGGATTTCAGATCTTTGACAGGTTGGCATATAATATAGAGATACGAGGATTAAGAGGAAAAGAGTACACGGGGGATGCCTAGGCTCTCAGAGGCGAAGAAGGACGTGATAAGCTGCGAAAAGCTACGGGGATTGGCAAATACGAATAGATCCGTAGATATCCGAATGGGGGAACCCATCGTATAGGAGA
>DXGG01000202.1 GCA_019114015.1 Candidatus Onthomorpha intestinigallinarum
GGTATTGCCACTGCAAACAAGCCGAACAGAAAATAAGGGTTCAAGAAATTCATCCGCCTCCAATTTGGGTGCGAAATTACGAAAATGTTTTGCAACCTCGAACAAAATACATACTTTTGTGAAACAAAACAAAAAAGTATAGACGATGAAAAGAAATTTACTGCTTATAAGCAACTCCACAAACAGAGGTGAGGAATATCTCGGCTGGTGCAGGGACATGATAAGGGACTTTTGCAATGAAAGCGGAGTGAAAGACGTATTGTTCATCCCGTATGCAGGAGTGTCCATGGGATATGACAATTATGAAACCAAGGTCAAATCCGTCTTTGAAGGTATTGGATTGAACCTTCACAGCATACACAGGGAAAAAGATGCCGTTACGGCGGTAAGGAACGCGGAATGCATAGCGGTCGGAGGCGGAAACACATTCCATTTGGTTTATGAGCTTTACCGCAACGGAATAATGGAGGAAATATCCTCAAGAGCGAAGGACGGCATGGCCTATATGGGTTGGAGCGCGGGGAGCAACGTTGCAGGTCCGAGCCTGAAAACAACCAACGACATGCCGATAATAGAACCCGAAAGCTTTGACTGCATGAACCTTGTGCCGTTTCAGATAAATCCTCACTACACCGACTTCTTCGATCCCAAACACGGAGGGGAGACAAGGGACGACAGACTGAACGAATTCATAAAGGTAAACCCTCAAATGTGGGTTGCCGGAATAAGGGAGGCCACGGCGTTGAGACTGAAAGAAGGAAGATTGAGTCTGACTGGCAGAAACAACAAGATGAAAGTGTTCAGGTACAGACAGGAACCAAAGGAATATTCCCTTGAAGACGACATAAACTTCCTGATGAGGTAAAACGGCTGCGGTGAAGGAAACTGAAATACTTGAAAGAGGGGGAGTGATACTTTATCCCACCGATACGATTTGGGGATTGGGCTGTGACGCCACCAACCGTCAGGCAATAGAAAGAATAATCCGTATAAAGGGAAGACCGAAGAACAAAAGCCTTATAATATTGGTAAAAGATACGGGAATGCTTTCCGATTATGTCGAGAGTATTCCCGAAAAGGCTTTGGAACTCATGCGGACAAGTCTCAAGCCCTTGACGATAATATACCCCGGGGCGAAGAATCTTCCGACAGACCTTTTGTCCAATGACGGCAGCATAGGGATACGTGTTGTGGGACATGAATATTGTCAAAGGATTCTTAGCGAATTGAAAAGGCCGATAGTCAGTACCTCTGCCAATATCAGCGGAGAGGAATCGCCCAAGAACTATTCGCAGATATCGCCCCGTATAATGGAGGAAGTGGATTACATAAGCATGGAGGAAAGGGAAGACAAGGCGGAGCATCAGGCTTCATCCGTAATAAGAATTACGGTTGAGGGGGATGTGGATGTAATAAGGGAATAGGGAAAGGTCTCAAGCGGATACTGCCTCTTTAATCCCGTGAAATGTCTTCTGAAAAGAAAAAAACGGATTCAGAAGACATTTTTTTCTTTTCAGAAGACATTTTCACCCAATCAAATTACGCAATCGTGCCATGGTTTTTGGAAAGGAATTTGTTAATTGACGGAAAGTTTTTATCTTTGCCACGGACGAACAGTCTGTCGGATTGTGAAAAGTAATTGACTAATCAAATAAATATAATTTCAGATGAAAAAAATCGTTACGTTGTTTTTGTTGGCCATGTTTGCTTTCAGCCCTTTGTTGAGAGCGGACGAAGGCATGTGGCTGCTGATGTATCTTGATAAGCAGACTTACAAGGAAATGAAAAAAAAGGGGTTGAAGCTTACTCCAAAACAGATTTACGACATCAACAATTCGTCGTTGAAGGATGCCATAATACAGTTCGGCAGGGGCTGTACTGGAGAGATTGTTTCGGACCAGGGATTGATTCTTACCAACCATCACTGCGGCTATCCTCAGATACAGCAGCATTCGACGGTTGAACACGATTATCTTTCAAACGGCTTCTGGGCATATTCCAAGAGTGAGGAGTTGCCTAATCCCGGATTGACGGCCAAGTTCTTCATAAGGATGGAGGATGTTACCGAAGCTGTTCTGGCAGGAGTGAAAAAGGACATGTCGGAGACAGAGAGACTCAATCTGATAAGGGCCAATTCCAGAAAGATAAAGGAAAAGGCCGAAGAAGGTACGACTTACACTGCGGAAGTTGCCACCATGTTCAACGGCAACCAGTATTTTCTTTTCATATATGAGGTTTACGAGGATGTGCGTCTTGTAGGTGCTCCTCCCAGTTCCATAGGCAAGTTCGGGGCTGACACTGACAACTGGATGTGGCCAAGACATACCGGAGACTTTTCGGTGTTCAGGGTTTATGCCGACAAGAACGGCAAGCCTGCCAAGTATTCCAAGGACAATGTTCCTTTGAAGCCAAGGCATTATCTTCCCGTTTCGTTGAAGGGAGTTGAGCAGGACGATTTCGTGATGGTCATGGGATTTCCGGGAACGACCGAAAGGTTCATGACCTCATACGGAGTGGAGCAGGCGATGGATGTTTACAATCCGTCGGTTGTTACTGCAAGGACGGCCTTGCGCAATGTAATGCAGGAGGATATGGCTCAGGAACCGAGGGTAAGGATACAGTATGCGAGCAAATTCGCATCCCTTTCCAACTATTGGAAGTTTTATCAGGGACAAACCAAGTGTCTGAAGAATCTGGACGTGAAGGGAAGCAAGCAGGAGTTGGAGTCGAGGTTTGACAAGTGGGTTAACCAGAGTCCGGAACGCAAGGCGGAATACGGCAATGTCCTTAAGGATTTGGAGGAAGGTTACAGTGCCACTTCGGATTATGATTATCTGAGGGTATATACCAATGAGGCCATATTGAGGGGCGCATCCGTCTTTACGGTATCGAGAATGCTCAAGCCGCTTGCCGAAGAGTTGGAAAAGAACGGCAAGAGCGAGAAGGCCAAACGTATAGCCGCCGCATTGAATGATGCCATGGTCGAGACGTTCAAGGATTACAACATAATAACGGAGGAAAAGCTTTTTGCAGCAGGGCTTGACGTCTATTTCAGAAACGTTCCCATTCTGCTTCAAAGCCCGGAATTCCTTACCATAGCCTTTGAGAACGGATACGATTTCAAACAAATAGCGGGCGATATGTTTAAGGCATCCCACCTTGTGGAGCTTGCTTCGGTGGAAAAGCTGTTGAGTACCTTGGATGTGACGCAGATAACCAACGATCCGATATATATATTGACCAATCATTTCATTGATAACCTCAATTCCAAGATGGCGTCCGTTTCTCAGTACAAAGAGAAGTTGAGCGTTGCCAACCGATTGTTCGTAAAGGGCGTTATGGAGATGGACAGTGACAAACACTTTGCTCCGGATGCCAATCTGACCATACGTTACACTTACGGAACGGTCAGGGGTTATGAACCCAAGGACGGAGTTGAGTACAAGTATTACACAACCTTGGACGGAGTGATGGCAAAGGAGGACAACTCCTCGTGGGAGTTCACCGTACCGTCCAAGTTGCGCCTTCTGTATGAGAACAAGGACTATGGACAATATGCCGAGGACGGAACTGTTCCGGTAGCCTTTATTTCCGATTTGGACATTACGGGAGGCAATTCCGGTTCTCCGACAATCAACGCACGTGGAGAGCTTGTCGGCATAGCCTTTGACGGAAACTGGGAGGCAATGAGCGGAAACATAGCCTTCAATCCTGATTTGCAAAGATGCATATCGGTGGACATACGCTACGTTCTTTTCATCATAGACAAGTATGCTGGAGCCACCAACCTGATAAAGGAAATGAAGATAGTAAAATAAAGATATTGGTCTTTTGAATTACGGGATGGACTTGTCGTTCTGTCGGGTCCATCCCCTTTTTTATGAATAGAGTACGTCATGGCTGTCAATCAGTTGAAATCCGGTGCCGTCCTGTCTTACATCACGCTTGCCCTTAACAGTGTGATAGGGCTTTTGTACACACCGTTCCTCACACTGAAACTCGGACAGTCCGAATACGGCCTTTACTCTTTGGCTGTGGCCGTTGTGGGCAACCTTACCGTTCTGGATTTCGGCTTCGGCAATGCCGTGATACGCTATACCTCCAAGCTGAGAGCGGAAAACAGGGAAAGGGAACTGCAGGAGATGCTCGGCATGTTTTTCATTATCTTTTCCTTCGTCGCACTGCTGTGTGTGGCAATAGGAGCGGGCCTTTTCCTAAGCATAGACAGTCTGTTTTCCTACAAGATGACGGCGGAGGAACTGGACAAGATGAGGATAATAATCCCTTTGCTCATATTCAATCTGGCCTTCACCTTCCTTATGAGCGTGTACCGTTCGGTCATAGTGGCATATGAACGCTTCGTGTTCCAAAAGGTGCTGAATCTTGTAAGGATAGTGCTCAACCCTGTCGTCATGATAGTTTTCCTGCTTTACGGATACAAGGCTGTAACCATGGTTGTACTCCAGACCGTCTTCAACGTGCTTACCCTTACCGCCGACTGGTGGTATTGCAGACATAAACTGCATGTACGCTTCGTATTCGAGAAGTTTGATTTCGCTTTTCTCAAGGAAGTGTCGCTCTATTCGTTCTGGATTTTCCTCAATGCCATCATGGACAAGATTTACTGGAGTATGGGGCAGGCCGTTTTGGGAGTGTATTGCGGCACAAAGGTCGTGGCCGTTTACGGCATAGCCATACAGCTCCAGCAGATGTACATGTCTTTTTCCACTTCCATATCGGGACTGCTGCTTCCGAGGGTCACCTCCATGGTTGCAAACCATGCCGACAACAGACAGGTGTCCGAACTGTTCGTCAAGACCGGACGGCTTCAGTTTACAGTCATGTGTTTCATCCTTTCGGGCTTTGTCGTCTTCGGAAGGCAGTTCATAAACCTGTGGGTGGGTGAGAGCTATTCCCTTGCATATTACATTTGTCTGCTGTTCTTCATCCCTTTGCTTTGTCCTCTCATACAAAGTGTGGGCATAACCATATTGCAGGCAAAGAACCGTATGCGCTTCCGTTCCATCGTATATGTGCTTGTGGCATTGCTTTCATTTGTAGCCTCATTGCCTTTGTCCAAACACTACGGTGCTTTGGGCTGTGCCTTTGCCACCGCATCGGCTCTTGTGTTGGGGCAGGTAATAATCATGAACATATATTATCACAAACGGATACATTTGGATATAAAGGAGTTCTGGAAGCAGATTTTCAAAATGGCGGTTGTTCCTCTTGCGTTCGGTGCGGTGTCTTATTTTGTGGCGTCGGAATGCAGCATGGATTCCTATGCCGACTTTTTCATCGCCGTAGCGCTCTATTCCGCTTTGTACCTGCCTTTGTTCTGGTTTTTCTCTATGAACGCCTATGAGAGGGAGTTGTTTTCAGGTATTGTTCACAGAATATTAAAGAGAAGAAAAAGATGAATGTGATTGATTCGGTTGAAAGAAAGGACTGCTGCGGATGCAGCGCCTGCGTACAGATATGTCCCGAAGGATGCTTTGAGATGAAGGCCGACAGACACGGCTTCTGCTTTCCCGAGCTTACGGACAGGAGCTGTTTGGATTGCGGTCTTTGCCAGAGGGTATGTCCCGTTCTGGAAAAGGACGGTGAGTTTGTAGAACCGCAAGAGGTGTATGCGGTGAGGAATCTGCGTGAGCAGGTCAGGATGAAGTCTTCTTCGGGAGGAGTGTTCGCATTTCTTGCCGGCAGGGTCTTGGATGAAGGCGGCGTGGTCTTTGCGGCCCGTTTCGATTCCGAATGGAGGGTTGTACACGACTGCACCGAAAGAGCGGAGGATTTGCCCCGCTTTATGGGTTCAAAATATGTTCAGAGCGATATCGGGGACTGTTTCACAAGGGCGAGGGATTACCTTAAAAACGGCCGCAGGGTTCTGTTTGTCGGAACGCCTTGTCAGATAAAGGCCCTGAGACTGTTTCTGAACAAACCTTACGACAAGCTCACGACTGTGGACTTTGTGTGTCACGGAGTACCTTCGCCTTCGGTATGGCGTAAATACCTCGAGGGAGTGGTGAAGAAAAACGGCATGACCTTGGAAGACATACAGGACATAACGTTCCGCAACAAGGATGTGTCATGGCGTCGTTATTCCGTTATGATAAGGGCGCAGGACAGGACGATAGTTAGGGAGGATCTTTATCACAACACGTATCTCAGGGGTTTTTTGAAGAATCTTTATCTTCGTCCTTCGTGTCATGACTGCCACGCAAGGAATTTCTCGTCCTTGAGCGACATTACCGTCTGCGATTTCTGGGGAGTGGAGAACTATCATGCGCAGATTGACGACAACAAGGGCGTAAGCGCGGTGTTTGTGCACAATCCTTCTTTGCTCGATGTCCTCAAGGATGAGCAAATGATGCTTTTGAAGACGGATTTCCGTAAGGTGTACGCCGCCAATACCTCCATAAGCCTTTCCGCCAAAAAACACGCCAAAAGAGAGGAATATCTGGACAATTTTTCCGACAGGAACTTTGAAAGATATACCAAAAGGTTCATACGCAAGTCCTTTTCCAAGCGTGTGAAGCGCGTTGTGAGGCGTGCCGTTTCGGTCTTGAGAAAACCAAAGGCCGTTCGGCGGAAATAGATCTTTGTTTGAAAAAAATGTTTTCAGAAGACATTTTTTTGTTTTCAGAAAAGAAAAACATACGGTTTGAACAGATGAAAAGCGACAGAATATGCATATTGACCCAACCCTTGTGGAACAACTACGGGGCTTTGCTTCAGGCATACGCCTTGCAGCGGCGGTTGCTCATGGCGGGATACGATGCGGTCACGGACCTGCATCCGCGGCGTTTCCTTTCGTTCTGGCAGCGCAGTGCGGACAGGGGCAAGAGGCTTGTCTCTCATCACATACTGCGGAACCTCACCGTGGAGACCTCTCCCTATTATCCCACAAGAAAGGATTGGGAAATGATAGGCGAGAACACCGCCCGTTTTGTGAGGGACAACATAAGGACGGTTGATTTCTTTGAGGGCGGGGAATATCCTCCGGCTTCGACGGTGGAGAAATACGACACCTTTGTCGTCGGCTCCGATCAGGTGTGGAGGGATTCTTATTCGAGGGTGGAGTCTTATTTCTGCGACTTTGCCTTCGGCACTGACAAAAAACGCGTGGCCTATGCGGCCTCTTTCGGGCTTGCAGAATGGCAGTTCGATGCCCGCCGTACGCAGAGGCTTAGGGAACTGGCCGGGGGCTTTGAGGCAATATCGGTCAGGGAAAAGGATGCTGTGGAGTTGTGCCGCCTATGGCTCGGAGCGGATGCCGTTCACGTATGCGACCCTACGCTATTGCTTTCTCGAGGTGACTATGAGGCCCTGGTGCACAAGGCGGACACCGTGCCGAGTGCAGGCAATATGATGTGCTATATTCTTGACAGAAGCGAGGAAAAGGCCCTGATGTGCAGGCAGATGGCCGAACGCCTATCGCTCAAACCCTTTGAGGTCATGCCCGAAAGGCTTTTGGATTCGCGCAACAGGCATTGCGACGCCTCGTGCGTCTTTCCGAAGGTGGA
>DXGG01000203.1 GCA_019114015.1 Candidatus Onthomorpha intestinigallinarum
CTTTGAAAAGGCAACCGCCCAGAAGTCCGACATCTCGTTTCTGACCATATCGGGATTGAACTGCGTGCCTACGGGATTCTGCATCCAGGCATTGGCAACCAGAATCCACCATGCGGAAAGGCATGTGCCGACAAAAACGAGCCATGTGGAAACAAGATGAAAACGTTTGCTGACCTTGTCCCATCCGAAAAACATCACCGCGATGAAACAAGCCTCCATAAAGAAAGCGAATATACCCTCTATTGCCAGCGGAGCGCCGAATATGTCACCCACAAACCACGAATAATTGCTCCAATTGGTGCCGAACTGAAATTCAAGGATGATTCCGGTAGCCACACCCATGGCGAAATTGACTGCAAAGAGTCTTGACCAGAACTTGCAACACCTTTTCCAGAACTCGTCTCCGCTTCTGACATACATGCTTTCCATTACGGCTATAAGAAAAACAAGACCTATAGTCAAAGGCACGAATATCCAGTGATAGGCAGCGGTGAGGGCGAACTGAGCTCTCGACCAAAAAACCAAATCACTGCTTAAAGTTTCTATCATAACTGACATTATTTGTTTTTCATTTCATATCTGTCCAACAGTTCCTTTTGTACAATGTCGGCCTTGTCTTCATCCTCATCCGCCTTTTGGGAGAGGACATCGGGAAAGAAAAAAAGTTTCAATACGAAGAAGATTACAAACAGCTTGACGAGAATTATGACCCACAGCGTCCTGCCCAGATCCATCTGCATGAAACCCTGTTTGTAGAAAAGGAATATACGCTGTAACACGTTGTTGTTCATATCAAGGACATTGCTGTTACGACGGGACAAAGGTAGGAATTATTCCGTTAATTCAAACAAAAAAAGCGAAGAGTTGTCTTCGCTTTTTTGTTTAACTTTATTTTCTCATTTTCAAAACCATCTTCCTAAAGATATCTTGCGGTTCAATATTAGTCTTGCCGTACATGGCACCCATATTAAAATAGGTCAAAGCTACGCCGTAAATTTGCGTAGCTTCCTCTTCCGTAAATGTAATCATATTCTGTATCATAATCATATCAATGATATACAATTCCAAGCCTGCTGAGAAATCCGATTCATTTATTGCATTTTCCACCGATTGCAAATATTCCGCATCATCGGTGTAAGTGGTTTGCTGTTGAGCCTTATCTGCTATGGCTGCCGAATATTCATAAGTTCCTATACCGTCCGCATAAGTCCTTGCAATTGAAGAGAATTCCTTATGCGTAGTCATGCTTTCAGATGCTTTAGACTTTTCAATTGCATAGGAAGTTCCAAGAACATTTCCGTTCATTGTATATATCATATACGTTATATTGCTTTGAGATGCTGCATTGGTGGTATATATAAATATGTCCATTCCGCTATCCTGCAAGGAATCCGCAAGCGAATAACTGTTCGCATTCATCAGGGAATCGATTTCTTCTCTTGAAAAACCTGATATGGCCTTGAGTTTTTCGATATTTACATCGGTAAGATAATTTTGAACAGGCGGATTGTTCTGATTACCCTCATCGTCATTGTTTTCACACGAATAAAATCCGGTGAAGCACATTGCTGCTGCCAAAAGCACAAAAAATTTCTTCATAGCCTCATTGTTTTTTAATGGTTTAACGATTGAATTATTTTTATTGTAGATATTTTATTTCAAATTATCCAACAACGTTTTTATAAACATTCCTTGAAATTGTACATCCGATTTAACGGATTTAAAATTCGCATTCAAATATGTCAACATTGCGATATAGTTGTTCTCGTTCGGTCCAACTGTCAACATATTTCTCATTACATCGTTGTCCGTATTGATATTAATATAGTATTCTTCCATTCCTGCTACAAATTCCGGTTTGTCCGCAATAAGTTCCAAAGCATTGAAATATTCAATGTCTGTATCGTAGTACGATTCTTCTTCATTAATATCCAATATAGCTGCAGAATATACAATGTCTTGATTTTTTTCTGCATAGTTCTTGGCAATCAAAGACATTTCCTTATGTTTGGAAACACCTGTTTTCGCATGTGGTTCAGAAACAACATAAGAAGTTCCAAAAACTTGTCCCTCTATCATATATATTATATACATAGTATTGCCTTCTGTGGAATACATAAGCATATTCGTTCCACTCTCTTGTATGGAATCCGCAAGCGAATAACTGTTCGCATTCATCAGGGAATCAACTTCCTCTCTTGAAAAACCTGATATGGCCTTTAGTTTTTCAATACTTACATCGGTAAGATAATTTTGAACAGGCGGATTATTCTGATTACCCTCATCGTCATTGTTTTCACACGAATAGAATCCGGCGAAGCACATTGCTGCTGCCAAAAACATAAAAAATTTCTTCATGCTCTCATTGTTCTTTAATTAAACATTCAAATCTTCCGACAAAGGTAATATTTATATTCAAACTGTCAAAATTTCCATGTGATTTTTAATTGTTCGCAATAAAAATTATATTTCTTGACTATATGATAACATGGTTAAAAATATTTTTGATGTCGTTTGTTCTGGATTTTTTATATCTTTGCAGTGAGATCAAGTGAAAGAAATGGCAAACATGATGATAAAATAAGCAGATAAAACTGATAAAAATTATAGAATAAAAAAAGCGAAGTAGCTATACGCTGGAATCTTTGAAACTTCGACAATTTCAACAGATGCTTCCTGGAGTAAGGCGACGACGCTCCCGCCAATAGGCGTGGGCTTTGCTCGTTATATTGGGAAGTATCAGGTAG
>DXGG01000204.1 GCA_019114015.1 Candidatus Onthomorpha intestinigallinarum
TCCTGAAAGTTTCGGCAGGCTGGACTTTTCGCAGATACAAAACGCAAAACACAAAATAAGCATAACCGAAATACCCTATGCGAGTGCTGTGGCGGGATATGTATCCTCATGGCTTAAGGAAGTGGAACGGAGCGCAGGCGAAGGACTGCAACAAAATCAAATAGCGATAATACTGGCTGATGAAACGCTTTTGCCTTTAATAGTAAGATATCTGCCTGAATCAATAAACGGTTCGGCTCTAAGCGTGAACATCACCATGGGATACCCTTTGGCGATGAGCGGTTTTTTTGTTCAATTGGAGAAATTCATTGAACAAAACATTAAAGACGGAACACCGTTGAATGAACAAATAGACCTGTTAATTGAATTCGTAGACTGTCAGGGACGGAAAAAGGAAACAAAAAACGAAAACAAGGAAGCGGCTTACAGAATAATCCTTCTGCTGAAAGATTTTCAAAAATCCCTTTCCTTGATATCTCAAGATGACATACCACATGACTTTGCAAAAAAAATACTGCTTAAATTGCTCAAAGGCGTAAGCATGCCTTATGAATCCGATGCGATAAACGGTTTGCAGATAATGGGCGTTCTGGAAAGCAGAAATCTGGACTTCAGGTACATACTGTTTGTCGGGGCAAGCGACAACAATATTCCGAATATAGGAAACACCGCATCGTTTATCCCGAATACCATAAGACGCGCATTCAACCTTACATCCGTTGAAAAGAAAGTGTCAGTATTCGCCTATTACTTTTACAGACTGTTGCAAAGAGCCGAAACGATAGACTTCGTATATAATACCGGTTCCCAAGATTCCAAAAAGAACGAAATGAGCCGCTTTCTGCAACAAATCAAAACAGAACTCGGGCAGGAGATATCCCAACATGTGGCAAACATTCCAATAAAGATAGAAACACCTGTGTACTATGACATGTCTAAACCGGCTTACAATATAGAGGAAGCCTTGATGAAAAAGAAATATCTTTCTCCCTCCTATCTGAATGTTTATTTGGATTGCTCACTCAAGTTTTATTTCGACAAGGTGTTGGATATAAAGAAACGGGAAGAAAAAGAAGATTTGATTGCACTGGCCTTTGGCAGCCTGTTCCACCATGCCGCTCAGATAATGGAGGAAAACAAAAAGAACAAAATACGGACGGACTACACCCTATGCGTAAATAAGGCTCTCGAAACGGAAGATTGGGACAAGGACCAAAAAGAACAAATAGCAGGCATCCACAAAATGATGGTCGAAAGATACCTTGAGAATCTTGACACATTCGATTCAAAGGACAAGGAAAGAGAATTTCTCCTTGCGGAATTTGAAACGGAAAAAATGCTGCGGCTCGATACAGAAAAAGAACTGAAAATAGGTGGTAAAATAGACAGAATAGACAAAAAAGGCAACACGCTTGTAATATGCGATTACAAAACAGGGGGCAACATTGGCAAATACAAGGATGTAGGAAGCCTGTTTGACAGCTCCGACTCCCAAAGATACTCATACGCATTTCAGCTCATGCTCTACGCATGGCTACTGTGGGAAAATCCGAACAATGAAACACTGCCCGCTTTCGACAACATAATGATAGAAATAATCTATATACATAAAATAAAGCTGGGCAGGGAACAAAGCATCTTCGCTTTGTCATACGACCAATCGACCCACAGTGAATTCGACAAATATTTAAAAGAACTCATAAGACAAATGATGCAGGAAAAAACAGAAAAAGACTTTCTTGAACAAGGCAACTCGAAAGCATGCACCTATTGCGACTTCACACTCATTTGTCCAAAATACAACTTATCGGGAAATGATACCATATAAGAGTTTTACGACGGAAAGCGGTCTAAGAGTGATATTCAATCAAGACAAATCGACGCCTCTTGTTGCGGTTAACCTTTTGTACAAGGTTGGAGCAAAACACGAAAATCCCGATGCGACGGGACTGGCTCATCTTTTCGAACACCTGATGTTTTCCTCAAGCAAAACGTTCGGAAGCTACGACAAGGTGACAGAACGTTTGGGAGGAGAGAGCAACGCTTTCACAAACAATGACTTTACGAACTACTATGTCACCCTGCCTGCCGAATTTTTCAGCCACGCACTTGCACTCGAAGCCGACAGAATGTACAATCTGGAACTCACGCAGAGAAACCTCGACATACAGAAAGGAGTGGTCATAGAGGAATTCAAACAACGTTACATCAACCAGCCTTACGGTGATTTGTGGAAGGAAATAAGGGAACTGGCCTATAAAGTACATCCTTACAGGTGGCAGACAATCGGAGCGGACATTTCACACATAGAAAACGCAACTCTGCAACAGGCAAGAGAATTTTACGACAGATTCTATGCTCCTTCCAACGCCGTACTTGCCGTTTCCGGCAATCTGAAAGAAGAAGAGGTAAGAGAGGCCGTAGAGAAATATTTCCCGAAAAGCAAGTCTTCATCTGGTGAAATCGCAAATTATCCGTCCGAACCTGAACAAACGGAAAACAGAACGAAAACCGTTTACAGAGATGTGCCCGCAAACATGATCTGCATAATGTTTCCAATGAGCAAAAGAACGGAAAAAGAGTACTATGTGCAGGATCTGCTTTCCGATGTCCTTGCCAACGGAAAGAGTTCGAGGATGTACAACGACCTTGTGACCGAGCGCAAACTTTTCACCGGCATAAACGCTTCCATAACGGGAGAAGACGATGAGGGTCTGTTTATAGTCACAGGACAATATTGCGACGGTACCCCCGTAATGGAGGGAGAAAAAGCTCTTTGGGAAGAACTGAACCTCCTGACCCGTGAAATGGTATCGGAAAAGGAACTGCGGAAAATGAAAAACAAAAACGAAGCCCTTTCCACATTCGAAGACATAAAGATATTGGACAAAGCTATGAAAATAGCTTATTATTCCCATCTTAACATGGAGGAATACATAAACGGCGAAAGGGAAATATACAACGCCATAACGGTGGAACAGTTGCGAAATGCGGCTGAAAAAATGTTTTTGAAAGGTAAATATTCATGTCTTTACTATTTAAAGGAAAACGAAAATGGAAACAAAAATTAAGAGAGAGAACAACATCATCCCCATGATTTCAATCACCGTACTGTTTTTCATGTGGGGATTCATAACATCGTTGAACGACATACTCATACCTTATCTGAAAGGCATATACAGCCTGAGTCATTTTGAAGCCAACATAGTTCAATTCGCTTTTTTCATAGCATATTTCCTCGGCTCGGCAGTCTTTTACCTTTTCTCGAAAAAAGGCAAAGACCCGATAACGTTGTGGGGATACAAAACGACGATAGTGATAGGTCTGTGCATAGCCTCACTGGCCTGTTTCCTGTTTGCCGGTGCGGCCTATTTCAAACTGGGCTTCGCATTCTTCCTTGCCTCGCTGTTCATTCTGGGACTGGGACTGACCTTCCTTCAGATAGCGGCCAACCCGTTCGTTGCCATAATAGGCAGTCCGGATACGGCATCCTCCCGTCTGAACCTCTCGCAGGCATTCAACTCTCTCGGTACCACTCTCGGCCCGGCACTCGGCGGTTTCTTCATTTTTTCGTTTTTTCTGGACAATTCCTCACAAGGACCTTCGGCCGTGATTATCCCCTATCTCGTCCTTGCGGCATTGCTCGCCGTCCTTGCAGTATTCATTCATAATTCAAAAATAAGAAACGAAACGGAACAGACATCGGAAAAGCACAAAAGGGAAAGCATTTTCAAAAAGCCTTATGTCGTTCTCGGTGCGTTGGGCATATTCTTTTATGTCGGAGCGGAGGTAACGATAGGCAGCAACATGGTTTCCTATCTGAAGGAAACCTTTTCCGTATCGGAACAGACCGCAACGGCATTCCTTTCCTACTATTGGGGAGGAGCGATGATAGGACGTTTTCTCGGAGCGGTCAGTCTCAGCCGTATGAAAACACTGAAAAAAGCATTATACATGCTTGTTCTGGCTGTGGCCGGCTTCATCTTCATATTCACCGTCAACTATTATCTGCACGCTCTTTCATTTGCACAGGTATCGCTGTTTCTGCTGTTCATGCTTGTAAATTATTTCTGTTTCCATCTCGGCAAAGGCAAATCATCCCGTTCATTGGCCATTTTTGCCTTCGTTAACGTGGTACTGCTGTTCACGGGTATTTTCTCACAAGGCGCTTTGGCGGTATGGGCGCTGCTTTCCATAGGACTGTTCAATTCCATAATGTGGTCCAATGTGTTCACTCTGGCAATAGACCGTTTGGGAGAAAGAACGGCGGAGGCTTCCTCAATATTGATAATGATGATTCTCGGAGGTGCAATACTGCCTCCTGTGCAGGGAATGGCGGCAGACTGCATGGGTATAAGATATTCGTTTCTTGTGCCGGTAGTGTCCTATCTCTATCTGTTCTTCTACGGAATCAAGGGATATGCAATGGGGTTGGACAAGGAGTAATCCTATTGGTCGTTTTCCTCACTTCTTATTGCATCCACATAGCTCTCTATGTCGTACAATACATCGTCCAATTGGGCCGGAACGGAATTTGATTTCATTCTCGTGGAATCAAATTCCATTTTTTTGGAATCAAATTCTGTTTTTTTGGAATCAAGTTTCATTTCAGTCTCATCGTCAAACATGTTAAGCTGAAGGCCGGAAAGGGAATTGTTTTTGCCTCGCGAAGTTTCCTCGACAGGAAAGAGTTGTTGGGAAAGTTGAACGAGGTCTATCCTTGTCAAATCCCGCATTAAATCCCTGCTCAATTCGATACAGTCCCTTGCAACGACAATGAGCAGAAAGTCGAAATCCTTCCATTGCGGAATAATTACGGACGCTCCCTCCTTCGTTCTGCACAATATGTAAAAGGCTTCCGTATCCTTGTCGTATTGACAGAACGCCTCGAAATCCACAGTCATGTCCGTTTTCTTGAACCATACGGGCATATCCTTGGATCTGAAAGCGACACCCGACACTCTGCTCATCCTGCTTGCCAGTTTGTAGCCGAAGGATTTTGAGACTATCCCGATTATTGCCGTATCCCTGCCTATCTCGCAGGTTGCCTCGGTGACGAAGAAGTTTTTGCCGGATTTCATCTTGCAAGAAAGTTTGCGCAAAAGTACGTTTTTTTATTGTAAAGAGCGGAAAAAGTTTTACATTTGCAGTAAGGAAAACTGGGTAGGAATATTTTATAATTATTAAAGCATTTACAGTCATGAACAATTCGACTTTTTTCTTTGCACAGCCAAAGAACGAACCGGTAAAGTCCTATGCTCCCGGTTCAATGGAAAGAGAGCTTCTGACCAAAGAGCTCCGGAAACAGTACAATCAGTGTCTTGACATACCGATAATAGTAAACGGCAAGGAAATACGCACGAACGACACCGAGAAAGTTGTGATGCCTACCGAGCATTCGCATGTGTTGGCCGTATATCACAAGGCCGACAAGAAGACAGTTGCACAGGCCATAGAGGCTGCAATGGAGGCGAGAAAGAAATGGGAAAGGCTTGACTGGACGGAACGATGCAGCGTTATGTTGAGAGCTGCCGAACTGATAGCGGGCAAATACAGATACGTGATAAATGCGGCAACCATGCTCGGACAGGGCAAGAATCCTTTTCAGGCGGAAATAGATTCGGCCTGCGAGACGATAGATTTCCTGAGGTTCAATGTTTACTACGCCTCGAAGATATACGCACAACAGCCTTTTAGCGACAATACGGCCGTAAACCGCATGGAATACAGAGGACTCGAAGGTTTTGTCTATGCGGTTTCTCCTTTCAACTTCACGTCCATAGCATGCAACCTGAACATATCTCCGGTCCTTATGGGCAATGTCACAATATGGAAGCCTGCCTCAACAGCCGTTCTGTCCAACTATTATCTTATGAAGATATTGCGTGAGGCCGGAGTGCCGGACGGAGTAATCAACTTCATACCCGGAAACGGTGAAACAATATCGGAGGTCTGCTTTGCGTCGGAACATCTGGCCGGCATTCACTTTACGGGTTCGACAAGGACGTTCAACAATTTCTGGAAAGAGATCGGCAAAAACATAGACAGATACAGGACATATCCCAAGATTGTAGGCGAAACCGGAGGCAAGGACTTCATATTCGCACACAGTTCGGCTTGTCCAAAAGAGTTGGCGATAGCGATAGTCAGGGGGGCATTCGAGTATCAGGGACAGAAATGCTCGGCTGCTTCGAGGGCATACATACCTAAAAATATATGGAACGAGACATTCGACCACGTCAAGCGGATGGCCTCCGAAATAAGCATGGGTTCATCCATGGAGACGACTCATTACATGAACTCGGTAATAGACGAAAAGGCATTTGACACCATAAAAGCCTACATAGACAGGGCAAAGACCGACAAGGATGCCGAAATCGTTCTTGGAGGAGGTGCGGACAAGAGCGTGGGTTACTTCATAGAGCCGACAATAATAGTTACCGACAATCCGCATTATCCTACCATGGAAACGGAACTGTTCGGACCTGTTTTGACAGTTTATCTGTATGAACCGGACAAATATGAGCAGACTCTGGCCTTGTGTGATTCCACATCGGTTTACGGACTTACCGGAGCCATATTCGCTTCATGCAGATACGCGATAGACACCGCAATGAAGGCATTGCAGTACAGCGCAGGCAATTTCTACATAAACGACAAGCCTACGGGAGCCGTCGTTGGCAACCAGCCTTTCGGCGGAGCAAGAGCTTCGGGTACAAACGACAAGGCAGGTTCTGAATTGAACCTTTACCGTTGGATAAGTCCTCGATGCGTAAAGGAAACGCTGGTCGGTCCTGAAGATTTCAAATATCCTTTCATGGAAAAATAATTTTTCAAAGACAAGTGTTTTGAAACGATGCCGGCGTTTAACAGTGGTCGGCATCGTTTCTTTTTAGTCTGAAAACGAACGCCTTGTTTAGAAAGAATGACAACATCGCATTAGGCAAAAGAGTTATGGCCTGACCTATTGCGTCTCCTATTTTGTTTTTATTCAACGGCAAGGCATCGATGAAATCCAATACATCCCAGTCCAATATGGTTTCGTAAAGGGGAGAAATATCCAGAAGATAGAGTTCCAAAAGGTTAAACAGATACACTATTCCGTAAACCATGAAGAAATGTATTATCAGTTTGTTGCTTTTTGTTTCAAATACTATATAACCCGTCGTTTTGTAGTTGAACAATATTCCCAATACGTTTGCGAAAAGCAATGCCAGAGAATAGTGCATCCCGATCCATATAAAAAAAAGGAAAAGGCCGTAACCGAACAAGGTATTTATTACTCCCACGAACAAAAATCTGACAAATTTGTTTTCTATCTTTTGTATCAGGCGTACAGGCAGACAAAACAGTTTTTTTATCATGGTCCGTTTTTTAAGGACTGCAAATATACGAAAAAACACTTTACATTACGGCTTTTTCACTATCTTTGCCAATCGTACGTTTTCAAATCGCGAATGTAATGAAGGAAAGGCCGCTGATTTTTGTTACCAATGACGACAGTTATTTCTCGAAGGGAATATCCGTATTGATAAAACTGATGATGGAATTCGGTGATGTGGTTGTCATAGCGCCTAAGGAAGAGATGTCGGGCAAATCCCACTCGATAACTTCGATGGAGCCCATAAGGATAAGACTGTTTGAGGAAAAGAAAGGCTATAATGGTTATATATTGAGCGGCACTCCGGTGGACTGCGTGAAAATGGCAAGCAACAGAATATTGAAAGAGAGGAAACCGAACCTGCTTGTGGCCGGTATAAACCACGGAAGCAATGCTTCTGTCAACACCATATATTCAGGTACAATGGCAGCAGTGTTCGAAGGCTGTGCGGAAGGCATTCCGAGTGTGGGATTCTCGATAGACAGCAGTGACAAACAGGCGGATTTCAGCTTCTGTGAAAAATACATAAGGGAAATATGTTCCGAAATTCTGAACAAAGGATTGGACAATGGAATATGCCTTAATGTAAATTTCCCTGCCGGAGAAATAAAAGGACTGAAAGTATGCAAGCAGGCAAAAGCCTATTGGCAGGAAGACATGGTGGAATACGTCAGTCCTCATGGTGGCAGATTTTACATGCTGAGCGGAGTATATCATTGTTTGGACGATTCTCCCGAAGCCGATTACAACTGCCTGCAAGAGGGCTATGCAACCATGGTTCCCATGCACATTGACTTTACGGACTATTCGTCAATGGACAAAATCAAAAACAGATTCGAAAATGTTCAAAAAAAATAACTTCGTATTCGGTATTGTCCTTTCTGTTGTGGTGAACATATTGACCATGGCTTTGTTCGACTTGATTCTGCATTTGTTCGACTTGTCCTTGGAGAAAAATGCCAAAATCTTCCTTTTGTCTTTTATTCCAAATATTATTTTGCTCAGATATTATTCAAAACAACAACTCATGCATACTGTCAAGGCAATAATCACGGTTTTGTTCTTCGGATTTTGCACTCTGTTGTATTTCCTGTATGCTTCGGGACATTTTGGAGGGAACGTATGATGAATAAATTAAGAGGGGAACACTCATGAGATACTACATAATAGCCGGCGAGATGTCGGGAGACGTTCATGCCGCCTTTTTGATTAAGGAACTCAAGCGTGCGGATTCTTCAGCCGAATTCCGTTTCTGGGGCGGAGACAACATGATTGCACAAACCGACGAAAAGGCATTGGTCAAGCATATTAAAGATTTGGCCTTTATGGGATTTGTGGAGGTTGCAGCCAATATAGGCACCGTTCTGAAAAACATAAGTCTATGTAAAAAAGATATGCTTGCATGGTCGCCCGATGCTGTCATTCTGATTGACTATCCCGGCTTCAACCTCAGGATGGCCAAATTCGCACATCGTAACGGATTGAAAGTGTTCTATTATATTTCTCCTCAGGTATGGGCATGGAAGAGCGGAAGAATAAAATCCATGAAAAAAAACATAGACAAACTGTTTGTAATCCTTCCGTTTGAAAAAGAATTCTATAAAAGACATGATATGGATGTGGAATTCTTCGGGCATCCTTTGATTGACGAAATAGACGAATATGAAAGTCAATCCGGTTTTGCCAATAATCTGACAAAAAACCTTTGTGCCGAAGAAAGGCCTTTGATTGCTTTGCTTCCAGGAAGCAGAAAGCAGGAAGTGAAAAAAATAATTCCTTTATATGCGGAAATAGCGGACAAATTCAAACAACTGGATTTTGCGGTTGCCGCGGTCAATACTTTGGACAAGGAACTGTATAGGCCTATGGAAGGGAAAAAAAATGTGAAGGTAATTTTCAATCGGACATATCAGATATTTGACAAGTCATGGGCAGCTCTTGTTGCTTCGGGAACAGCTACTCTGGAGACTGCTCTATTCGACATTCCTCAGATTGTGTGTTACAAAACCAATCCTTTGTCTTATTGGATTGCCAAAAAGTTGGCTCATGTCAAATGGATTTCACTTGTAAACATCATATTGAATAAATATGCCATAGAAGAATTGCTTCAGGAAAACTTCAACAGGGAAAAAATCGAGGAAGGGCTACGGAAAATTGTCTATAACGAAGATTACAGAAAATACGTAAGAATGGTTTACTCAGAATTACGCGACAAACTCGGTAACAAGGGAGCATCGGAAAAAATTGCAAAACGAATAGTTGCATATCTGAACGACAAACAGACTGATATATGACGAGAACAAGGGGGTTTTTATTTTGTATATTGTCAATGCATTGCTTTTTCGCTTTTTCGCAAAATATCAATGTTAGGATATTCAGCAATGTAAAGGTGGAAGAAATGGAATTTGTTCCCTCTTTCGGAAACTATATACTTGTTATGGATAGTTCTTTTGAGCAAAAAATCGGAAGGATAAGCAAAATAAACATAGAAAAAGACAAGGACAGTCTGACGGTTAAACTAAACGGCGAACCGTTAAGAAAAGCCAAGCGTGTAGAATTCATGGCACAAGGATTGAAAGCCTTTTTTAAAATAGACGTAAAGACAAAAAAAGAGAAAGAACGCAGGTATGACGACAACCTGATTGTATTGCCGTACGAAGGCAAGCAGATAATGCTTATAAACAAAGTGAACATAGACAATTATATTGCGGGTGTGGTACAGTCCGAAGCCGGAGGAGCGACCGACAATGTGGATTTCTTTAAATTGCAGGCAATATGCGTACGGAATTATCTATATACAAATATGAACAAACATGCAAACGAAGGGTTCAATCTTTGTGACGACACCCATTGTCAGGCATATCTCTCAAGGGCTAACAAACCACAGGTGATACAAGGGGCATGGAACAGCAAAGCAGAAGTGATTGTAGATGCAAACGGAGACATAATAGAAACTCTTTTCCACGCAAATTCCGGCGGTATGACGGTTTCTGCCGAGGATGTATGGCAAAAACCGGTAGATTATCTGCAACCTGTAACGGATTCCTTTTCCATAGGGATGAAAGATTACAGATGGGAACATTTTATCAAAATGAGAGACTGGTTGAATTACTTCAAAGGCAAGGGACTGAACACAAAAAACGATTCCATTGAGAATGCATTGCTTACCTTTTCCCAACAGGACGGTCGAAAAAAAGACATAATGGGAATACCTTTAACCACCGTCAGAAAGGATTTTGGTTTGAAATCCACTTTTTTCAGTGTTCAGAAATGGGGAGGGGAAGTCAAATTGGACGGTCGAGGATACGGACACGGTGTAGGGTTAAGTCAACAGGGGGCAATCAACATGTGTGAACAGGGATACGAATATTGGCAGGTCGTAGAGTTCTATTACAAGGGTGCAAAGGTTGTCAAACGAGAAGATATTTTTAATCAATTAAATAATTAATCAATACGTATTACTATGAAAATAAAAAATGTTGTGGCAATGTTGTTTGCCGTTTTTGCAATATCCGGTTTATCTGCACAGGAAAAGATAGAATGGATAAAAATCGACCAGTTGGAAAAATCAATCGGTCAAACAAACAATCAAGGTAAAAAGATATTGGTAGACTGTTATACAGATTGGTGCGGCTGGTGCAAAAGAATGGACAAGGATACTTTTTCCGATACACTGATAGCAAAAATCATGAACTATTATTTCATCGCTGTCAAGTTCGATGCCGAATGTCAGGAGAACATAACCTTTAAAGGTAAAGAATACAAGTCAAACGGCACTACCTCCAAAAAGAAAAATCCGCATCAGTTGGCATATTATCTATTGAATAACAGGCTGTCATATCCTTCATTTTCCATTATGAACACGGATTTAAACGTAATAGAGG
>DXGG01000205.1 GCA_019114015.1 Candidatus Onthomorpha intestinigallinarum
TTGTATATCAGCATATAATGGCGCATCCGGGTTAAGTCGGGGTGTGCCCGCAAAATACAGAAAATTTTCTCAGAAGCTGTTTAAAACTTTCTCAGAACAACCGCCGTATATCCATCGAAAGGAAATCCTCCGCACTGATTCCTCCGTCTCCCACGATAAAGGCCGATTGAGGATGGAACAGATTGCGAAACCTGTCCAATCCTTCAGTCCGTTTCTCCGCATTGCTTTTTACCTCGATAGCGACCACCGAGCCTTTCTTGCGCAGGACGAAATCCACTTCATCATTCCGCTCACGCCAATAGAACACTTCAAAGCGATGTACAAAGGCCTGGCTTACCAGATAGGCACCGATGCCCGATTCGAAGATACGCCCCCATGACTTACGGTTCAATATCGCCTGTTCAAAGGTCAAAGGGCTATACACCATCTTCAATGCATTGTTATACACCTGCAACTTGGGGATGCTGGCGCGCCTTCGGGCCATATCCACACTGAACTTCTGGAGCCCGCATAGCAATCCGCTTTCATCCAACAGATTGATGTACCCAGCCAATGTCACTGTGTTTCCGGCATCTTGAAGCGAACCTAACATCTTGTTTAACGAAAGTAATTCTCCCGAATAGGCTGCTCCTAACTCAAAGGTCTGACGAAGTAAGGCAGGTTTGCTTATGGGCGTATCCATCAGAATATCCTTATTGATGGTTGCCTCAATAATAGCCGACTGGATGTATTGGCTAAAACGATCTTCATCGCCAATCAAGGTAGCCGCACCGGGATAACCTCCGTAAAACATATATTGGTCAAGCGAGAAACCGAAGCACTCCTTCATTTCCTGATAGCTCCAATGGCTCATGCGTATCTCCTCGAACCGCCCGGCCAAGGATTCAGACAAGCCTTTCTCCAACAATACACGACTGCTCCCCAAAAGCAAAACCTTGATGTCGCGGTCGTGAAACGTATCATCATCCCATTCCTTTTTCACCACCTCGCTCCAGTTGGCTATTTTCTGTATCTCGTCAATCACAAGGATGACACTCTCCCACCCTCGGCTCTCCTTCAAGCTGCGCACAGCCGCCCAACAATCGGAAATCCACGCACTGTTCGTGGCAGGTACATTGTCGGCAGAAAAGAACTGGTAAGGCATATCCAAATCTTTCAGCACCTGTTTGACCACTGTCGATTTCCCAATCTGACGGGCACCCATAACGACCTGAATAAACTTACGAGGTTCTTTCATACGTTCTGTTATCAGCTGATATTCTGCACGTTTATACATACTATTACATTTTACTCAATGCAATGAAAACTTTTACTCACTGCAAAAATAACCATTTTATTTGAGTAATAATCATGGATTTACAAGAAAAACATTATCTTTGCGAAAGTTATCAAGCGTTCTGTAACATATACGGTGAAATCCTTTGTCTATCAATGTCTTGTGCATGGCAGAGGAAATTTCGCAAGAAGACTGGAAAAGACGGTACAAGACCATAAGCGAAAGTCACTGAATGTAAGCGTCTTACATTTTCTTTTCGACTTCGTTTAATTGTCAGAATACGACTTGTTGACCTTTTTAAATGAATAGCCGCTGATATTCAATGATGTATGCCTGCTGCATCGTTTCTGCGTGCAAAAATGTTACTAATATGTTACCTGTTATGGCTGTGTATCGCATATAAATGATTTAGCATCAAGTATATACATTATTATAATGGTGACTATATAGGACAATACCCCAATTTTCGCCACATCAAAACCAATGGCCACGGCAATGCCATAGGACTTACATTCATACGTAACAGTCTGGAACGTAGATAATTATGCAGAAAGTGGAATTGCGGAAAGATAGCGTGGCACTACTTTTTTCTTGCAACAGAGTTATTATATATTTGAGTGGTTGGAAATAGTGGCTTTACCGCAAAATCCTATGCTAATAACGGTGTGGAAAGTAGTGGTAGCTATGGAGTGCGGCTATTATGAATGTGGCATTTACTTCTTTTGCTATGACGAAAAAAGAATTTATTGTCCTTACATTCTTTTAATTCAAAAGGCATTTGTAATTTTGCATTTGAACCATATGCAATAGTGCAGTGGTAACTTAAATTTTGTTTTTATGACAAAAGTAAAGATGCGCCTCCAATAGCTGAAACGTCACCGCCGGGCTATTTGGTAGGCTAAAATCAAAAAGGCGGTTGGGAAAGCCTTAAAGTTCATAATGCAAACTATTCTTCAATAGGCCATTGAAGAAAACTGGTAGTCTGTTATGCAATGGATAATTTAGCTTTTTCTGTAAAAAGTGAGGAGGGGTGCCAGTTCCCTCCTCTTTTTATAAATGGCCATTACCATTTCTCTGGATACGTCCATACAACATCAGGAGCGCCAAATGTAGAATATGCAATCCAATGTTTTGCCATAATTTCTATTTCTTCATCTGACATAAGTTTACGTGGCTTATAATTAACCAGAATAGGTTTTGCTCTAATATCATCAATAACTGTTATATTCGATGGACGTCTCAGTTTCTTTCTGAATAGTTCAATAAATTCCATTAACGTGTTTTCGTCCTTATTTGCTGACTTGTACAAAATCATATAGTTATCAACAGTTGGCATTTGCTCAAAATTGACAATCTCATGCGAGTAATCGAATAACAACTTACTTGCTTTTAACTGGTATAAATTCTCAATACGTTCTACTTGATAGAAATCTATGCCACGTCCAGACATTCTCTTTATTATCTCACGCCTGTCTTCTAAACTTATTTTTAGCCCAAAATAGATGGCAGTCACGGCATTTTCAGGTACGGTCTTTTCACCGTATTTTTCAAATACTAAACGCACCTCGTTTTCATACTCCCACGCCAATGATTTTGTACCAAAAACTTTCTTTTGTACTTGAATAATGTTGTCATTTTCTGAAACTTTCGGTCTTTCATCTGCATAAGAAACATGTAAAACGTGGCTTATATCATAATTTGATTGTGCATAATTAGAAAGTTTATCTAAATCATACTCAATACAAAAGCCTGTATGTGAATTAGCGTAATGTGCCCAAAGTAATTCATTACACGGAAATGTTTCATTGTTTTTCAGTTTAGACAAAGAATAAATGCCGACATTATATAGTTTCTGTATTATAGGAGTTACCCAATATTCATGCTCATCTGACTTCGGTAATTCAACAGAGCCTTCAAATGGGTCATTCAACTTTCGCATATCAGCTGCGTATAAAATGTTCTTTGATAGTTGGTCGGTATCTCTTTTCTTCCCGTCTATCACTATGTTCGCTCTATATTTATATGCCTTATTCATAAATTTATAGTATTCAAAGTTTAGTTTCGTAAAATGAAATCTAACGTAGAATATTCTAATCCACAGGAATTGCGAAAAGAACTTCAACTAATAGTAGGCAGTCTTAATTTGCCACTCAACGATGAAAAAGTTGGTCTAACATGGACTGGAAGCGGAAAGTCTTTCACGTCACAAGTCTATAAAGAAGTATTAGAACCACTATATTTCAGAAAGGGTCAAAAGAAAGATATATCTTGTGAAAGTTCATCGTGATTTGCATCATTAAAATCATCTTCTGAAACCGCAATTACATCATCAATGGCAACTGATTTGGTTGCGTGTTTAACACCTACTGCAATAAAATAGCCTTCATTTGAAACATCAAATACCTTATAAATTTGCCGCTCAATTCTCCGTGCAGAACTTTAACGCATGAGCCAACTTCTATTTTGTTTTGTTCCATAGCCATTCCGATTTCATTGTTTGCAAAGATACAAAATCCGCCTGATAAAGTGTCACGTTTTCTTGTTAAGAAGATTTAACTATTTAACAAAACTCATTTGATAACAGCAAGTTAGCAACAAGCCATGCCATTTTTACCCCGAAAATTCACAGTTTTCAGGCGTTTTTTGCCCAAAGAATTTTTGTCGCCAAAGTTAATAGCCCAAGAACCATAAAAACCTTGGGCTTATGAAACGGACCGTAGGCAACAATATCGGGAATTTCAAGTCAATGGCGGACTTCCACGCAGCGTTTCCAGACGAGAAAAGTTGTATAAAGTACCTTGAACGCCAGCTTTGGCCAAATGGCGAGCCAGTGTCACCCTATGACCCAACGTCAAAGGTTAACCGCCGTGGCGATGGCATGTACCGTTGCAAGAACACGGGCAAGAACTTCAATGTCCGTATCGGTACAATGTTTGAGGGCAGCAAGGCTTCGCTCTACCAGTGGTTCATTGCCATATTCCTTGTCACGTCACACAAGAAAGGCGTATCGTCAATGCAACTGGCCAAGGATATTGGCGTGACGCAAAAGACTGCGTGGTTCATGTTGCAGCGCATCCGTGAGAACTTCGGAATGGAGTCAAAGGACAAGTTCAGCGGTGAGGTGGAACTGGATGAAACTTTCGTTGGCGGCAAGAACAAGAACCGTCACCGTAACAAGAAAGTCAAAAACTCGCAGGGCAGGAGCTTTAAGGATAAGACACCCGTTATGGGCATTCTCGAACGTGGGGGCTGCGTGGTTTGTAAAGTGGTCAAGAATACCACCTACAAGCAGCTTACAGTGCCAGTATTGCGTAAGGTTAAGCGTACTGCCAAAGTGTACTCTGATGAATGGCAGGGCTACAAGACTATCAGCAAGCTGTACAATCATCATATTGTTGACCACGGACACGGTATCTACGTTGACGGTGGCGCATACACCAATACCATTGAAGCGTTTTGGAGCAACTATTGCAAACGTGCCATAAACGGAACTTACAGTTGGATAAGCCGCAAGCACATGCAAAGGTATTTTGATGAGTTTAGTTTCCGTTACAACACCAATGACATGGACGAAAGTGAGCGTTTCCACTATTTCACGGCAAATTGTAGGCGCAGGATAACTTACAATGAGGTGACAAGCCGACCGAAAAAGGCTGCAATATAAAAATACTGTCTGTGGCTACGGATAAAAAATAAGGAAACGGATAGAAATCTTATCTACCGTTCCCTTATTCTCCGTCATAAGACATATTTACAATGCCGTAGCAGCAGTTTTTACCTTTCGGCGGTATAGTTTACTGGAGCTGGATATAAGCGTGGCTTAGCAAACAAATTTATGTGGAAATCATATAATCATACGGCTTGTACGATTGTCGGCAAGTCTTTCAGGTCATACGGATAGCCAGTTACTGTGGTAAGGATGCACAGATAAGTCACTCCGTACTGGCTGTAATACTTGCCTTTCTCAAAAGCCATGTTCTGCTCGTATGGTATCGGGTCATCCAACGTACCAGCGTGTGACTTGTCAATCCTCGTATAAAGCGATGCGGTATCAATGGACGGCGGATAGATTGACTGCGGCGTATGCGTTTGCACCACCCGCCAAAGTTTGTTGCCATACCGCAATATCGTTCCTGCCTTTATCTCCTTTTCCCTTTTGCACAGGTAGGAGAATGTGAAGAACATATTAGCTACCATAAGTGCCTTGTCGTCCTCCATGTCCGTCCTGCCCGACATTTGCTCCCGCATGGCTTCCATAAGTTGTGCGTTGGGGTCTGACGAAATTCTTACAGTGCGTGCATTTTCAATCATTGTTGCAAACTCGTCTTTCCCGTACCCCAATACCTGACCGATGGCGGCAATCTCGTCATATGAAGCATCCACTCCGCTGTCCGCTACGGCTTGTTCTATTTCTTCTGGTGTTGGACGGTGGTTAAAGTCCTCCTCCATATACGTAACAATGTTTTCGCTATCCTCTTTGGGCAGGACACCCCACCGCAAACGCCATTTGTCTTTTCTTGGGTTCACGCATTCAAGCTGTGAAACACCAACGCCACCTTCTGCTTTTCTCATGTGAATATGTATTTTGTTCCTCCGTTACCGTATCTTTCCGCTTTAATAACTGTTCGGAAAGGCAGCTCGCCCATTTCCTTTATCTGGTCTAACACTGAC
>DXGG01000206.1 GCA_019114015.1 Candidatus Onthomorpha intestinigallinarum
GTTCTGGTCTATGCCTTTGGCCACGTCCGTTACCTCCTCTACCGTCTTGGCCTTCAGCAAATCCACCGACGCCCTGCCGCTCTCCATCCTTCCTGCCGCATTTATTCTCGGACCTATCAGAAAAACCAAATCCGAAACAGTCAATTTCCTGTTGAAATACATCTTGGAAGAATTGTCCGACTCATGCTTTATCTTGCTGTAAGACAATATTGCCTCCAATCCCGCACGAGGCTGCCTGTTTATCAGTTTCAGACCGTAATATGCCAATACTCTGTTCTCTCCGGTCAAGGGAACCACATCCGCAGCTATGCTTATGGCAACCAAATCCAAATAAGGCAACAATTCGTCGAACTCAAGATTCCTTTCAATCTGCAAAGCCTGTATAAGCTTGAATCCTATGCCACATCCGCTCAGTTCCTTGTAAGGATAAACCGAATCCAATCGTTTGGGATCCAAAACCGCCCAGGCATCCGGCAAAGTGTCGGAAGGCAAATGATGGTCGCAAACAATAAAGTCCACTCCCCGTGCCTTTGCATAGGATATCTCCTTGTGAGCCTTGATACCGCAATCCAGACATATCACAAGTTTGAAATCATTGTCAACCGCATAATCAACGCCTTTTTCGGACACTCCGTAACCCTCGGAATAACGGTCCGGAATATAATAGTCCACCTCGGTGTAGAACTTTTCCAGATAAGAATAAACCAAAGCCACGGCAGAAGTTCCGTCAACATCATAGTCCCCGTAAACCAATATCTTCTCCTCGGCCTTTATTGCAAGCAATATCCTTTCGACCGCCTTGTCCATGTCGTTTAGAAGGAAAGGATCGTGCAAATGCTCGTATTTGGGACGGAAAAACATTTCGGCCTCCTCGTAAGTCGTTATCCCTCTCTGAATCAGCAAATCGGCTATTATCTCGTATGTACGCAAATCATCGGCCTTTGCACCGTCTTTATTGACGCACAACAAGGCGGCAAGCTTGCCAACGACCTCTCTTTCACCTCTTTGCTTATAGGACCAGCGTTTTTCCATGCCACAAATTTAGTCGGTAAAATTACAACAAATTCCCGAAACAGCAAAAAATACCCTTCCAATTCAACATAACACTCTATAAAATAAGACTTTAAGGCATTCTTATTACACCCTAAACCTAAGGCTATGAAAATACCCTTCAACCAAACAAAGTTTCAGAAAATTCTTTTCTGATTTCATTTTCACGGAATTTGATTCCAATTTCACGAAACGAAGAAAGGATTTATTTGTAATTTTGCGTCAAAATCATAAAGGCAAAATGAACGAAATTGCAAGGCCCGAAAACGATACCTATAAATTCAGACTCCCGGTTCAGATACGCTTCAGCGATTTGGATGCATTGAATCACGTAAACAACAGCTTTCAGGCACAATACTACGATTTGGGAAGGATAAACTATTTCGAGAAAGTAATGGGTCAACAATTGAACTGGAGCGAAATACTGGTGGTGATAGTAAATACCGAAACAAATTTTTACATGCCAATAGTGCAGGGAGACGAACTGTTTGTAGAAACGAAAGTCGTCAAATTCGGAAACAAATCCATGACAACCCATCAAAGACTTATTACCGCCAAAGGAGAGGTCAAGGGAACCTGCAAAACGATTCTCTCAGGCTTCAACAGAAATACCAACACTTCCGTTCCGATTCCCGAAGAATTCAAACGGAGATTTATGGATTACGAAAAACAAACGGAATAAGTCTCTGATTCATTTGCGACCGAAATCGGCCGGAATTTCTCCCCATTCTTCGGTATTCCATTTCAGGACAGAAGTGGAATAAGTGTTGTTTTCAAGCCACTGCTCCGCCCTTGCAATATATTCGAACAAGTCTTTGTTCTTCTCGGTTCTTTTAAGCCTTGTACGGCATTTTTTCTGTTTGACCCAAAGCATGGCATTACGACTGTCGGTATAAAGAGGCTGTGGAAGATTATGCTTTTTCAGATAAGCAAGACCGTGGACTATCGCAAGAAATTCCCCTATGTTGTTGGTGGCATTGGGATGAGAGAAATAAAAAAGACGTCTTCCGTCCTTGACATAAACTCCCTGATACTCCATTCTTCCGGGATTTCCACTGCATGCCGCATCGGTAGCTATACTGTCCGCAACGGGAAGGGATGAAGGCACTTCCGACATCTTTCTTTTCAAAGCCGTTTTTTTCGCATATATGTATTTTTCGGGAGATTCGCCGCATGCCTTTTCCGCCTGCGCAATATCGTCAAACGACTTGTATATTGCATTTTCATAACCCTCAATCTGTCGCTTGCATTCTTCCCAAGTGCGGAACACGCCTTTTTCACGTCCTTTCCAAACTACATAATATTTGTTCTTTTTAGCCATCAATCATCTTATTAACGTTATGTCACCAGAACCTGTATAGGTCTTGCCTCCCTGACACTTGACCTCCAGTCTGTAATAATATACTGCGGCATCGCATCTGTTGCCCTTGTAGGTTCCGTCCCAACCCTCGTCGAGCCTGTTCGTCGAAAACACCTTTTCTCCCCAACGGTCGTAAATCTCGAAAATGAAACTGTCAATCCAGTCTCCCTTTACGAATACGGCATCGTTCTTTCCGTCGCCGTTAGGGGTGAATATATTCGGCACATATATGTTGGGCTTTCCGCAATTTACCACATCCACATGTACGAATACGCTGTCTTTCAAATCGCATCCCTTGTTGTCCGTCACATAAACATAAAACATGGTACTCTCATACATAAGGGCATCGGTAGAAGAGGAATGCGGTGCCACCAGATTCTCGCTCGGATACCAGCTGTAATTCATTTGAGGTATATGTTTCGAGGAAAGGGTTACGACCTGTCCGTCATACACTCTGTCCTGACTTGCTGAAACCCAGAAATCTTCAAATACGTCCGTATAAGTTATGCTGAACGACTCTTCGCATTGGCATCCGTTGGCATCCTTTACCTGCAAAGAATAATCCCCGCTGCACAAATCCGTAAGCATAGCGGCATTTTCTCCGTTGGACCACTGATAGGAATATGGCAAAGTGCCGCCCGAAACCACAGCCTCCGCCGTTGCCGAACAGCCCTCGGGGCAAAGGTTCTCGCCATATACTACATTCAACCTTACGGTGTCTAACTGCAATATCTCTATTGTGTCATTGTATTTGCATCCTTGTGCATCGGTCAGTTCATAAACGTAATCTCCGGTACAAAGTCCCGACAAGGAAAGCTCTGTCGAGCCGTCCTGCCACTCAATAGCGTATGGTGCAACACCACCCGTAGGATTAAGCGTTATTGTTGCCGCACATACACCTTGACAAGGGTTGTCCGTCTTTTGGAAATCCACATCCAAATCGCTCGGGCTGCTTATCTCGAACTCCTGTGTTGCGATACATCCGTTGGCATCGGTTATCGTAAGAGTATAATTGCCAACGGACAAATCACCTATTGAATCCAGTCCTTCACCGCCTTGACCGTTGCTCCACTGAAAAAATACCGGTTCGGCAAAACCGTCGGTTGTTGCCGTCACATAGCCGTTGCTTTCGTTGTTGCAACGAGTCTGGTGAGGCTCTAAATA
>DXGG01000207.1 GCA_019114015.1 Candidatus Onthomorpha intestinigallinarum
GCAAAATCCATGGAAATGGGATTTCCGCTGTCGTTCGTCTCCGAAATATCCATTGAAATAGGTATCTGCGCCAGAAGTTCCATGTCCAGTTCCTTGGCCAACTGCTCCGCCCCCGACTTGCCGAAAATATAGTATTTGTTGTTCGGAAGTTCCTTTGGTGTGAAATAGGCCATATTCTCCACAAGTCCCAATACCGGCACTGCTATCTGGTCGTTGGTAAACATGTTCACAGCCCTTCTTACGTCAGCCACCGCCAACTGTTGCGGAGTACATACGAATACCGAACCGCTTACGGAAAACTGCTGTACAAGGCTCAATTGTATGTCACCCGTTCCGGGAGGCATGTCCAAAATCATGAAGTCCAAACCTCCCCAATAAGTCTCGGTAAGCATCTGTGTAAGTGTATTGGCCGCCATGGGACCTCTCCACAACATGGGTTGAGTCTTGTCGACGAAGAATCCCACGCTCATCAGCTTTATTCCGAACTTCTCGAAAGGCAGCATATATTGTTTTCCGTCTATTTCCTGAGCCATAACCTGCTCATTGTCTATATTGAACAATGTAGGCACGGACGGACCGTATATATCGGCATCGGCCAAAGCTACCGCATAGCCTTTCTTGGCCAATGAAAGAGCAATGTTTGCCGCAACGGTTGACTTGCCTACGCCTCCCTTTCCGCTGGCAACGGCAATGACGTGCTTTATGTTTTTCATCGCCTCGTTGATTGCCTCCTGTTTCCGTTTTTTCTCTTCAAATACGTTCATATATTCAGGTCTTTACAAAATGGCTGCAAATATACAGATTTATATTCACTTTGCGACTATATTACCTCAAAAAAACGCCTTGCTGAAACAAAGAAAGAATTTCACGGAATCAAGTTTCATTTTTTTGTAATCAAATTCCATAAAACCGAATCTTGATTACAAAAAAAAGGAGTCGGATATTGCTATTCCGACTCCTTTGTCAATCATTGAAAAATCACTTATCCCTTATAGGCGATGGTCTCTATCTCTACCAAAACACCCATAGGAAGTTTCTCTACGGCATAAGCGGCTCTTGCAGGCAACATCTCGTTGTAGTATTTGGCATATACCTTGTTCATTGCCGCAAAATCATCCATGGAATTCAACAGACACGTAGTCTTTACAACGTCCTTGAAACTGTAACCGGCCTCATTCAATATTGCCTCTATGTTCTTGAACACCTGTTCGGTCTGTTCCTCTATCGTTTCGGGAATCTTGCCTGTCTGAGGGTCAACCGGAATCTGTCCGGATATGAAAAGCATTCCATTTGAAGCCAATATGGCCTGACTGTATGGGCCTATTGCCTTTGGAGCCTTGTCCGTATTTATTACCTTGTTCATTTTATTTGGTTTTTATTTGTTGAAAATTATCTGTTTTGTAGTCTGTTTTCCGTTGGCCCTTATGTTGACCAGGTAAGAACCGCTTTCCAAAGTCTGAAGATTTATCGTCTTGTTTTCCAAGTCGGCATTCCTTTCCTGATAAACGACCTGACCCAATATGTTTGTAATTGTCAGTTCGGCGTTTTTCTGTTCAGGTGCCTTGATTGTAAGAATGCCGCTGGTAGGATTTGGAGAAAGGGTGAACTCTATGCCGCAATCTATTTCCTCCAAGGAAGAACTTATTCTAACATATATTTTCTCCTCGTTGGAATAAGCCTCCGGACAATCCTCAAGCTGAACCTTTACCCTGTAAGTATAAAGGGCTTCCTGCTCTGCCTGCTCCGTATATGACGACTGAGTGTTTCCTATCGGGTTCCATCCCGAATCATCAATCTGTCTTTCCCAATCCAGTATCTGGCCTCTGTATGAGTTCAGCCTGAACAAGGCTATATCCTGTCCCTGTTCCCTGACAACGGTATCGGCAGCGTTCTTTGTCAACACGCCTCCTCTTGAAATCATTACGTCTATAAGGACCGTATTGCTGGTATCCTTTATCACTCCGTTGGATATGACTATACGACGGTAGAATGTACTGTCGGTCAATTCCTCAGGCTGATAGTTCTGTTCGGTTGCAAGTTGGGTTGCGTCGGTCCATGCACCTGTCCTTGACTTCTGCTGCCATTGATAAGTGAAGTTTCCTCTTCCGCCTGTCGGCTCGGACCCCGTCAGCATCTCCGGCGTTGCTCCAAGACAAAAAGCCTGATTGGAACCTATGACATTGTTTTCTATTGCAGGGTATGTTGTCGTGAATGTCTTCCTTACTCCGTATGCCGTTCCCAACGAAGTTGTTACAAACGCCCTGTAATAATAAGTAACACCTTCTCTAAGCGTATCGACAGACAAAGTAAATGTGCCCATTGCAGGATCGGTGCTTACCAATTTGGTTGCATTGTCAACATCGGGCATTGTTTCACTGTCTGTATTGAATGCAAAACCTTTTTCCACGAATGTTCCTTCGCCCAGGCTGACAAGGTTAGCCTCCATGGTGACGGAATTATTTCCTATGTTGCTTGGATTTCTCGACACAATGCTGCCAAGTCCGCTTGGAGTGTTGAACTGTTTGATTCCGCCATAAGCCTTGCCGAAAGCATTCTCTACGTATGCTCTGTAATAGATTGTCGCACCGGGCGTAAGACTTGTAAATGCCACATCGAAAGTATCCGATGTCATTGTGCTTGACACCTGTGTAATGTTATCCTCATCCATACTCTCCATTGCAGCCATGTCATCACTCCAAACCGCTCCTCTTGAAGTGATGTTTCCTGCTCCGATATATACGACGTGTCCCCCAACCGTTGCCGTTGTAGAAGTTATTGACGCATCGGTTACGGCATCAGTTTCAACCGCAGGTACATTTGACATGAAGTTAAACCTTATCACGCTGTCGTTTTCATAGTGTATGTTTGTGATAGGACGATTCGACGGAGAGCCGTCCTTCATTCTCGAAGGAGGAACCGTTTGATCCGCAAAATTAACGACATTCAAAGAACCTGGGAAAGGACAAGTACTGGATGCCAACTGCGTACTGTCTCCCGAGGCGGCCTTTATGAACCATCCCATGTCACCGGGGTTTACATTAACCGTATTGGAATTGTCATCGAACCAATCGTTCAATTTTGCCTTGTCGCCATGATAAATCAACATTCCCTCCGAAGGAATATAAGCGTCCCAACCTTTTTTCCGTCTATGCTCTATCATGAAGTATTCGTTGGTGTTAGGCAGGTCTGTCGTATAAGCCACCGCGGAGTCCACCAAAGCAGGCAAATAAATAGTGTCGGTAGCCGATGTCAATTCCATAGGGGTCAACCAGTTCGCTATCTGTCTTTCTATTGCGGACAATCCCGCAGGCGTAGCCGAATTGTTAAGATAAGAACCGGAGGACATCAAGTCCCATTCTCCCAATCCCGGAGACTCTCCTCCCGAACTTGCATAATCAGTATCATAAAAATCAGGGAAACCCAAAACATGGCCGAACTCATGACAAATCGTTCCTATTCCGTCCATGGCAACGCTGTTCCTCTTTTCTGCAGAGCAGGAATAAGGTCCGAATCTTACGCCATCCTTTTGGATATTGGAGTTCACATTACTTCTATGCGGCCATATCTCGTTGTCATTACCAGTAGATGATTCCGGAGTTCCGGCAAATATGATATGAATCGCATCGACGAATCCGTTGTTGTCGTTGTCGTAGTCCGAGAAATCGACATCAGCGTCCGCCGCATTTATCGAATGAGAAACAAAGAACGGAATATTGGCATCCCCGTAAGGACCATTGGCTCCGTAATAAGCCATGGTATTAGGCAATGTGTACGGACCAACCACATCTATATCCATTATAAATTGCCCATTTGAATTATCCAAATAATAATCCTTTACCGAACCCGTACCGTTATAATTCTGCTGACTCACCAAATTTACAAAGTCTGCATTGGTGTAAGTAAACGGAAGGTCACTGAATCCCACAAGAATAACCAAAAGCTTAACCGTTCCCTGTGTAGGATACTTGGCTTGATTGGTTGCAGGCGCTCCTGCCGCCCAATTGTTCTTCATTGCATCCACCTGCGATGATGAATAATAAAGATTTGTAGGTAGCAAACTCAAAAAAGCCCTGTCTTCCCCTGTCCTTTCCTCCGGATTGGCCGCAAGAACATCAGAAGCCACCAAATCACCTCTTTCATTCAACACCCCGTAAGTAAAGAAGCCTTCACCGTTCCTTACCAAAGTGTATTGGTCAACAGTCTTGGCCCAACTAACCTTTTCGTCTCCGTAAAGAACGAAAGTAAGAAGCTTCCCATTAGGTTGTTTGATTGTTACAGCCTGTCTCTTTGCCGGTATAGCCTGCGCAAAGGTAGCAATCAATGCAAAGGCAACAATCATAATTGTTCTTAATAATCTTTTTCTCATCGTATTCTTCGTTTTTCTATTTTTCGCAATTATATAAACGTCGTTTGTTCAAAATAATTATGTGTAAACGTATAAATCCGATTTATCAATCAGCCAAAATGATTTTCATGTTCTTCACCTGCTTTGTAACCTCATCCTCTATCTGCAACAGATACATCCCCGAGGCAAAACCGCTTAAATCCATTTCAACATCATCTCCAAAACATTCCCTTGACTCAAGCAGAAGCATCGAGGTATTGTACAGCCTCACCTTTACGGTTTTTCTACCGTCATTTTTAAGTACAACCTTTCCTTTGGTAGGATTAGGATAAAGATAGTATTCGTTTTCACTGACAACCTGCGAGAGGGACACATCGCGCAATACATATATCTTCAACGTGTCGGAATAAGCCTCCGGACAATTGTCCAACTGAACCAATGCCCTCAAACAAACCGTATCCAAAAAAGCGGGCTTGTAAACAAGCATGGTATCCTGCTGCGAAAAGTCTATAATCTGCCATTGTCCGTCCTGTTCCGCATGTTGCCAGTTGAGAATCTGCCCGACATTCTTTTTAAGCCTCAAGGTGTCAGTCTGAGAACTAAGCCAATCAGTCCTGCCCTCTATATGTCCTCCCTTGGACTGCCTTACATCCAACACCACAACATTGCTCGTATCCCTTATGGCCAAAGAACCCACTATACGCCTGAATGAAGTGGTCTGTTCCAACACTCCCACATCATAATCCTTCATATCGTTTGTATTTGCAGCTTCTTCCCAAGATGACGAAGAGGTCTTCTGCTGCCATAAATAAACGAAATCACCCTGACCGGCCGTCGGTTCAGTTCCCGATATGTATCCGAAATCATCACCCTTACAACCCACACTCTCTCCCATTGTCTCTATACTGTTGTTCTCTATCGGCACATAATCGGTAGTCGAATAAACATTGCTGCCATATTTCACGCCCAATGCCGTCCTTGCATAAACCTTATAATAATAGCGGGTGGCCTGAGCCAAACCGCCTATCGTATCCCTGAACTCGGTGAACGTACCGGTATGAACCGTGTGATTGGAGTTAATGCTCAGGTTAGACACCGTATCGTAACAAATGCCATATTCCTCCACCGGATAATCCCCTTCGACAAGTTTTTTGCCTCCCACTATCAGAAAGTCAAGCCCTCTTTCCTCTGCACTTATTGTCCTTAATAAAGGCTGCCCGTCCAAAGTGGAAAAGGAAAAGGACGCTCCGTAAACGGTATCGCTATCGGAAATATAGGTTGCCCTGTAATAATATGTATGAGAATAGAGCAAATCATCCGCAATCAAAGTCATGGTGTCACCCTGCCATCCTGTAGCCGCAAACAACTCCTGCGTTGCAAACGAAGAAAGAGTATCCAGGGCAAAACCCTTAAAACCGTACTGTCGCAAACCGGAATACAATTCAACGCCACGAAGCATGTATGAAACGGTAGCGATTTTTTCCGCATTACCAACTGTGGCGACAACGGCCGAACTGTCTGGTTGCATAAAGCTGAAATTCACAAAAGACGTAAGAGTGTCCCTCGAAATCCTTGTCAAGGGCTTATCCAAAGCTTCGCCGCTCCAAAGCAAACTGTTCGGCACATCATAATCCGTAAAATAATCATTGGAATATGGATTTGGAAAAACATCATACATCAAATTCGCATCCGATTCCACTCCGTCCGCTTCCTCTATATCGCATCTTTGGTACGAAGGGTTGCAGTTTATGCAATAATCCCCTTCATCCTTTATATGATAAATCAACATACCATCGGCTGGAACAAAGGCATCCCACGAAGTACGCTTTCTGTTTTCCAAAACAAAAAACTCATTGTCGTAAGGAGTAGTAATAACATAAGCCCTGTTGCTGTCAACCAAAACAGGCAATGAATAATTACCCGCAACAGAAAGAGTGTCGAACTCCATCCACGAAAGCAGATAACGCTCGTAAGCATTAAAGGCCGCAGGTGTATTTCCGCCGTTGTTGTAGGAACCCGACGCCATTATGCTCCATGAAGACAATGCGGAAGCATTCCCTCCCGAAGCACCGTAATCCGTATCGTAAAAATCCGGCAAGCCCAATACGTGTCCGAACTCATGACAAATTGTTCCTATCGCATCCATTCCCCCTCCCCTCTTTTCGGCCGAGCAGGAATAATCGCTCAGAACAA
>DXGG01000208.1 GCA_019114015.1 Candidatus Onthomorpha intestinigallinarum
TAATGCAATACTTCCCTTATATCAGAAGCGATAAGATCCATGGACATTCCTTCGTCAAAACTTTCCTCCGCCACAAGCAATGCAGCCAAAGCTCTCCTCATTGCGTCATAATGTCTGGCATTTGTAACCATAATCTTACCTCTGACATCATCTTGGTCACTTAACATCACTATTCTGTTAACAACTTCATTGATGCCCAATTTTTGTTTGGCCGATACCTGCATTGCTCCCATTGCATCCCATCTTTTCTTCTGCACACGAGTACTTCTCACCATATCTATCTTATTGCCGACAATCAATATCTTCTTTCCCTCCAAAGGAACCTGCGTATCAAGCAACACCAATTCGGACTGAACCTCCTCGGAAGAAGTCTGAGTCAAATCCACAACATAAATGATTATCCTCGCTCTTTCTACCGCCTGATAAGACCTCTTTATTCCCTCACTCTCCAACCTGTCAACCGCATGACGTATTCCGGCAGTATCTATAAACCTGTACTCCACTCCATTCAATTGTATCACTTCTTCAACCGTGTCTCTGGTTGTACCAGATATGGACGAAACTATTGAACGCTCCTCATTAAGTATTGCATTCAGAAGAGTTGACTTACCCGAATTGGGCTTACCTATAATTGCAATGGGAATACCATTTTTGAATGCATTGCCCGTTGCAAAAGAATCAATCAATCGGGTAAGCATCATTCTTATGGAAGTCATTGCATGCTTCAAATCACTCCTTTTTGCAAACTCGACATTCTCCTCTGAAAAATCCAACTCCAACTCCAATAAACTTAAAAGATTCACAAGTCTGTTTCTCAAATCCGACAAAACATTCCTATAACCTCCCCTCAATTGCTTTATGGCCAAATCATGAGCTATTGCCGTCCTGGCATGTATCAGATCTGCTACGGCTTCAGCCTGCGAAAGATCCATCTTGCCATTTAAAAATGCACGTAGAGAAAACTCTCCGTTAGCAGCAACCCTTACTCCTTTGTTTATCAAAGATATTATTATCTGCTGTTGAACATACACAGAACCATGATGCGATATCTCAACTACATTTTCTCCCGTATAAGAATTAGGAGCCAAAAACACCGAACAAATAACCTCATCTATGATATTCTTATTGGAATCCAACAACAAGCCATGTTTCATTGTACCTGCTTTGGCATTACGCAATATCCCCGTCTTGATTTCTTTTGTTACAAACATTTCATCCACTATGGTCACCGCATCACTTCCCGACACTCTGACCATACCTATTGCAGACTCACCGTGAGGAGTAGCCGGTGCACAAATGGTATCCTTTCTCTTGTCTCTAACATTTAATTCTTCCATATCTCTAATTCTTTTTATTGTTATTATTTATTTTCATTATCTCATCCCTATACTTTGCTGCCTCAACAAAATTCAATTCCTCCACAGCTTTCCGCATCAAAACCTCAAGCAAATGTACGTCTTTCGTATTCAATGCTTCTTGTTTGAATCTATTTTCCACACTAATATTACCGGTAAATTCTTCATCTTTCAATCTTGACATAGTCATTCCCGTCGATAAAGAGCGTTTGACCTGTTTAGGGCTTAAATGATGTCTCTCATTATATTCCATTTGTTTTTTACGATTACGGGCATTCTCATCCATAGCCCTTTGCATGCTTGCTGTTATTACATCGGCATACAATATTGCTTTACTGTGCGTATTACGGGCTGCCCTTCCTATGGTTTGAATAAGAGCTTTGTCACTACGCAAAAAGCCTTCCTTGTCTGCATCCAATATGGCAACAAGACTTACTTCCGGCAAGTCCAAACCCTCCCTCAACAAGTTAACCCCTATCAACACATCAAACACTCCTACACGCAATTCCTGCATTATCTCAACACGTTCCAATGTCTCTACATCAGAATGGATATACTTATTGCGAACACCCAATCTTGTCAAATAGCCGCTTAAAGATTCAGCCATTCTTTTCGTCAAGGTGGTAACCAACACTCTTTCTTGCTTATCTACGACCTTGCTTATTTCCTCGAGCAAGTCATCCACCTGATTCCTGGCCGGATGTACCTCTATGACGGGATCCAACAAGGCTGTAGGCCTTATTATCTGTTCAACTATCACTCCAGAAGACTCCTGAATCTCAAAATCCGCAGGAGTTGCGGATATATATATTGTTTGATTTTGCAAACTCTGAAACTCATCGAATTTCAACGGTCTGTTATCGAATGCCGCCGGTAGTCTGAAACCATACTCAACCAATGAGGCCTTTCTCGAATGATCTCCTCCATACATGGCCCTTATCTGAGGAACGGTAACGTGACTCTCGTCTATCACCAGTAAATAATCATCTGGAAAATAATCTATCAAACAAAACGGCCTCGAACCGGGTTTCCTCCCGTCAAAATATCTCGAATAATTCTCTATTCCACTGCAATAGCCAAGTTCCTGCAACATCTCCAAATCATTATTCACCCTCTCCTCCAATCGTCTCGCCTCCAATTCACGCCCCTCATCTCTAAAAAACTCACAACGTTCAAACATATCCAACTGTATCTGTTTCAACGCTTGAGGAAGAGTATTCTTGTTGGTCAAAAAATTCCCAGCAGGATATATTACGGCATAATCCTGTTTGTCAATCCTTTTGCCGCTTACCGGTTCTATAGTTTCTATCGATTCTATTTCATCATCAAAAAATATAATTCTGTAAGCATAATCCAGATAAGGAGGATAAATATCTATAACATCTCCCTTTATCCTGAACTTGGCCGGACCGAACTCTATCTCATTACGCGAATACAGACTGTCAACCAAATCCAAAAGAAATTTGTTTCTTTCCAGTTTCTGACCTATGTTCAAATAGATGGTTCCATTGGCAAAATCTTCAGGATTGCCTATACCGTAAATACATGAAACAGAACTGACAACTATCACATCTCTCCGACCTGAAAGCAAGGCAGAAGCTGAAGCCAATCTCAGCTTTTCCAACTCTCCGTTTATAGACAAATCTTTCTCTATGTAAGAATCCGTTGATGCTATGTACGCTTCAGGTTGATAATAGTCGTAATATGAGACAAAATATTCAACGGCATTATCCGGAAAAAAATTCTTAAACTCACTATACAATTGGGCTGCAAGCGTTTTGTTATGACTCATCACCAAGGTTGGCTTGTTTACCTGTTGTATCACGTTGGCTATGGTAAAAGTTTTGCCCGACCCTGTAACGCCCTGCAAAACCTGAGATGCAACGCCCTGCTTTATTCCTCTGACCAATTGTTCTATTGCCTGAGGCTGATCACCTGTAGGTGAGAAATCCGATTTCAATTTAAATTCCATACTCTCACAAAACATCAGTCCTCAAAATAATGTTCTTCTATATCCGACAAGATTTCTTCCACTTGTTCATAACTGTCGGCAGTAACCAACCTAATGCGATAAGGTTTGAAATTACCCAATCCGAAAAAATATCCTCCGTAAAACTTCCGCATTTCAAGCAAAGCATATCGGTCTCCTCTATACGATTTAAGACCTGCGATGTGTTCCCTGCATACAGCAACCCTTTCCCTTATTGTTGCATCAGTCTTTTCCTCTCCCCTAAGCAACTGTTTGCATTGCCTGAAAATAAAAGGATTGCCCATAGCAGCTCGACCTATAAGTATACCATCCACATTATAACGTTTCTTATACTCCACCAATTTTTCCGCAGAATCAATATCACCGTTTCCGAACACCATTATCTTCATCCGTGGATTGTCCTTCACCTCCTTTATCAAAGTCCAATCCGCCTTTCCCTTATACATCTGACTGCGTGTACGGCCATGTATGCTTATGGCCTCTATCCCAACATCCTGCAACCTTTCGGCAACATCAACAATGGGCTTATCTTCATCACTATATCCCAAACGGGTCTTGACCGTCACAGGCAAAGAAACGGTATCAACAACGGACTTTGTCAACGCCACCATTTTAGGTATGTCGTTCAATATACCGCTACCGCATCCCTTACCGGCAATCTTCCGCACAGGACAACCCCAATTGATGTCTATGAAATCGCAACCGGTACCGGCAGCATACTCCGCTGCTTCTCTGAGAGAACTCTCGGTATTACCAAATATCTGTATGCCTATAGGATGTTCCTCCTCTCCAAAACACATCTTACGACAAGAAGAGTCTATTTTGCGGACCAATGCCTCCGAAGATATGAACTCGCTAATCAGCACATCAGCCCCATACCTCTTGCAAATCTTCCTGAAAGGTGGATTGGTCACCGCCTCCATAGGCGAAAGTACAACGGAAAAGCTTGGTAAAATATCCCTCAACACGACAAAAAAGTATATCTTATACGTGCAAAAGTATAACATTTAACCCTTTCCGCAAAACGAAAATCAAGAGAATTAAGGGAAATAAGTTTTATTTAAACCAATATAACATTTAACCTTTACATCCTTTGTCTTACCACCTCATACAAGGCTATTCCTGCGGCAACCGACACATTCAGACTCTCGATATTTCCCTTCATAGGAATGTATACAAGGTCGTCTGCTATCCTCAACAATTGAGGATTTATGCCTTTGTCTTCACTGCCCATTATCAACATAAGAGGATGTACGGCATCCATTTTTGTGTATAATGTTTTTTGAGCCTTCTCAGTCACCGCATATACCCTTAGTCCCAACGTCTGTACCAAACGGACAACAGTCTTGGCATTATCCGTGCGGCATACCGGCAAGCGGAGCAGCGCTCCGGCCGAAGTCTTTATCGCATCTTGATTTACAGGAGCAGTAGATTGTTGCGGCAAAATCAAAGCATGAACGCCTGCACATTCAGCACTGCGGGCAATCGCACCCAAATTCCTTACATCCGTAACTCCGTCCAACATCAACAAAAAAGGGTTCTCCCCCTTTTCGACCACCTCGTCCAATACTTGTTCCAAATCATGATACTCTATCAACGGCAATTGTGCCACAACGCCCTGATGATTCTGTCTATGCGTCAGACGGTCCAACTTCTCAACAGGAACATATTGCTGATTTATCTTGATACCCGAACGGGCTATCTCTTCCTTCAATTCGTTAAACAGTCTGCCTTGAAGATTGGTCTGAAAAAAAATCCTGTCAATCCGTTTTCCAGACCTTACAGCCTCTATGACAGGTCTCAATCCGTATATTATCTGATTGTCTTGCATATACTAACCGATTATCTTTCCATCCTGCATAAACAGGCTTCTATCCGACATCTTGGAAAATTCCTGATTATGCGTCACTATTAAAAATGTCTGTTTATAAACATCGCGTAAGAAAAAAAACAACTCATGCAACTGCCTTGCACTATTAGAGTCCAAGTTGCCGGAAGGTTCGTCGGCCAAAACAATCGAAGGTCTGTTTATCAAAGCCCTTGCAACCGCAACCCTTTGCTGTTCGCCTCCGGACAATTCACTTGGCTTATGTCCTGCTCTATCCACAATCTGCAATTTTTCGAGCAATTCCTCGGCTTTATCCTTTGCAACGTTTTTTTTCTCCCCTGCAATCAAAGAAGGCAGCATGACATTCTCCAATGCAGTAAACTCCGCAAGCAGATAATGAAACTGATACACAAATCCTATCTCCCTGTTTCTGAATGCGGACAACTGCTTATCGTTCAACCTGCAAACATCCTGTCCATTTATAACAACCTTGCCGGAGTCAGCCTTGTCCAATGTGCCCAATATCTGCAAAAGAGTAGTCTTACCTGCCCCCGATGCTCCTACAAGAGTGACGATTTCCATAGGTGATATACAG
>DXGG01000209.1 GCA_019114015.1 Candidatus Onthomorpha intestinigallinarum
AAAAGGTTTATACTCTGGCCTTTGCGTTGAACTGCACAAGAGACGAAGTGGTAGACTTCAAAATCATATGCGATTGCGCCTTCAAGGCGGATTTTGACGGCAAACGGCAGGAAAAAAGCAATGAAAATCAAGATACAATAAGCTGTAACTGCGTGTATAAGGCAGGAATGTATGAAGCAGTGGTAGATGTTTTTGTTTCAAAGCCCTGCAAATTGAAGATAGAGTTTGAGGGCAAGTATGCCGAGGCGGGGGATTTGACTATGAAAAAGCCGCTCTACCTGAGGGATATGCTTACCGGCATTTCGCTCTACGACGTGGATGTGTCCGCCGGCGGCAAATACTATACGTACAGATATTACGAGACGGACTCCGACGGGGACACGCAATGGCGCTGGCGTCTGCTTGAAAGCAGTTCGGACAGGTTGATTTACGAGGGCAGCCTTTCCGATTACGGACAATGGCTTCCTGAAAGCGACATGCTCTATTATGCCAAAGAGGTTGACGGAAAGCGTTGCGTGTTTGTCCTTAACCCCGAAGACATGAGCCGTAACGTGATTGCCGAAGGCGTTCCCAAGGGAAGCATACGTTTTATGGACAACGAACAGGCTTTTGTCATATCCGTTGCAGAACAGTTCGAAGGGGAAAAAGGCGAGGTGAGCCGTCTGCTCTCACCCGAGGACCGTTCCGACAACTCATGGCGCGACAGAACCGACTTGTGGCTTTACAACCTCGGCACCAAAAGCCTGAACCGTCTCACATTCGGTCATCACAACGTATATCTTCAGGATGCGAGCCAAGACGGAAAACGTCTGCTCATATCTGTCTACCATGACAACTTTACCGAAAGACCGTTCGGATACAGTTCTTTCATGGAACTGGATATCGAGAACATGACTTTGGACACTCTGGTCAGCGACGGCTTTGTGAACAGTGCAAGATATTTCGGAGAGAACATTGTTTTCATGTGTTCGGCAGAGGCATTTGGCGGCGTGGCTGCAAAGGTCGGCAGAAACCAGACGCCCAACATCTATCACAATACCCTCATCCTGTTCGACAAAAAGACCGGTGAGGCTAAACCCTTGCTCAAGGACTTCAACCCGTCTGTCAACAGCTTCGACTGCAACGGCCAAAAGATTCTGATGCAATGCACCGACAAGGATTCGGTAAACCTTTACATCATGAGCGTTGACTCCATGCAGCCCGAGAAAATAGACCTTGACTGTGATGTTGTCTCGTCCTATTCTTCCGGAAAGGACATGGACAGGATTTATTACATGGGACAGAACTACAACAAGCCTTCACGACTGTTGGTTTACGACAAGAGAGAAAGCCGAGAGCTGTACTTCCCTAAACAAAAGGAGTATGAAAGGCTGGCATTGGGCAAAATGGAGACATGGAACTTTGAATACGGCAAGACAACCATAGAGGGACGCTATTATCTTCCCTACGACTTCGACTCCACGAGGAAATACCCACTGATAGTTTACTATTACGGAGGAACGACACCTACGGACAGGACCTTTGAAATGAGGTACAGTCCTTATCTATACACCGCTTTGGGCTATGTTGTCTATGTTCTGAACCCGTCGGGTACGATAGGATACGGACAGGAATTTGCGGCAAGACACGTCAATGCCTGGGGCAAGAAAACGGCTGAGGAAATCATCGAGGGCGTAAAGCTGTTCTGCAAAACCCACTGCTTCATCGATTCGGACAAGGTGGGATGTATGGGTGCAAGTTACGGCGGTTTCATGACCCAATACCTGCTGACAAGAAGCGACATCTTTGCTGCGGGCGTTTCCCATGCGGGAATATCCAACATAACATCCTATTGGGGCGAAGGCTACTGGGGATACAGCTATTCGGCCGCCGCAAGCGCCAACTCCTATCCTTGGAACAATCCAAAACTGTACACGAAGCAGTCGCCTTTGTTTGCGGCCGACAAGATAAACACCCCTTTGCTCTTGCTGCACGGAGACTCCGACACCAACGTTCCTGTAGGCGAAAGCATACAGCTTTACAATGCGCTCAAACTCTTGGGCAAGGATGTGCAATTCGTAAGCATAAAAGGAGAAAATCACGGAATTGTCGATTTCGAAAAGCGTCTGAAATGGAACGATGCCATATTCGCATGGTTCGAAAAGTATTTGCAGGGAGACGATTCCATGTGGAAAAAAATGTTTCCCGAAACACAAATGGAAAAATAGGATGAGAGAGGAACTCAAACGCTATTTCCCTTTCCTGAAAGAGGAACAGTTGGATTCGTACGACCTTTTGGCAAGACAGTTCCTTGAATGGAACACGAAGATAAACCTTGTTTCGCGCAAGGATACCGACAATCTGTTCGAGCATCACATACTTCATTCGCTCGCAATAGCGAAAGTGTGCCATTTCAAGCCCAACAGCGACATTCTCGACATAGGAACCGGCGGCGGATTCCCGGGACTTCCCCTTGCGATAATGTTTCCCAAAACCAAATTCATGCTTGTGGACAGCATAGGCAAGAAAATAAAGGTCGTTCAGGCATTGAAGGAAACCCTCGGCCTGCAAAACGTGGAGGCTTTGCAGGCAAGGGCCGAAACTATTGACAAAAAATTCGACTTCATCGTCTCCCGGGCGGTATGCACCCTGCCGGAATTCATGCAATGGACCAAAGGAAAGATATCGAAAATGAACTACCACCATCTGAACAACGGAATACTGTACCTGAAAGGCGGAGACGTGTACGAAGAACTCAAGGGAATAAAACGCCCCTACAAGACATTTGACATAAGCAGATATTTCGAGGGAGAGTTCTTTGAAACGAAAAAGGTAATCTACATCAAAGGGTAATCAAAGACTGTCCAGCCAGTTTTCCATAATCCTTTTGCCGCAGTTGCTCATGAACGACTCGGGATGAAACTGCAAACCGTACAAGGGTTTTGTCCTGTGACGCAATGCGGCTATGTTTCCGAAACTGTCGAATGCCCCGGCTATGAGTTCTTTTGGCAGGTTGTCCCTGCGAACGACCCAGGAATGGTAATGACCTGCAAGAACGGGAGCTTCAACGCCTCTGAACAGTATGTTCTCACGGTCGGTTATTTCAATCCTGTCCCTGAAACCGTGAAGAGGTCTTGAAAGCCGCACGATGTCCCCGCCGAAGAACTGCGCTATCGCCTGATGTCCCAGACATATTCCCAAAATGGAATGCGTATCCTTGCAAAAACCTATTGTCTTCATCAACCCTCCCGCCTGCGAGGGCAAACCCGGACCCGGTGAAATCAATATGCCGTCAAATCCTGACAACATGCCCATATCCGTTTCGTCGTTCTTCACAACACACATGTCGATGTCCGGACGGACTTCCCTCAAAAGCTGTATTATGTTCCACACAAAGGAATCGTAATTGTCTATCACAAGTATTCTCATAAGAATGCAAAAATATGAAAATCCATTATCTTTGCACCTTTATTTGCAATCATGTTCATGAATGTAAGAGAGGTTTGCAGTCAAATGAATTCCCATGCCATGCAAGGCAAAGAGTTTCTGTTCGCCTTCGATTTCGAACTGAAGGAGGGCATATTCGTCGCCAACCCTTTGGAACAGAAAGATATATGGTTTGAAATAGAGGGTATGGGCAATGTAACGGATTTCCCCGAAGTCAAGACCGAACGGATTGTCTTCAATTCCTGAGGAGTTGACAGGGCAAGATACATGCAGGGATTCGACATTGCAAGCAAAGCACTGCAAAGGGGAGACAGTTTTCTTTTGAACCTGACGGCAAAGACCCCCATAACCACCAATCTGTCATTGGAGGATATATTCACGGTTTCAAAAGCCAGATACAAACTGCTCGTGAAAAATTCTTTCGTATGTTTCTCTCCTGAATGTTTCATAAGGACGGAAGAAAACCGTATCTACACCTATCCGATGAAAGGCACGATAGATGCCGACATTCCGCAGGCAGAGAAGATTCTATCGGACAATCCCAAAGAGCAGGCGGAACATTATACGATAGTCGACCTTATGAGGAACGATCTGAACAGGATAAGCCGCGAGGTAAGCGTCGAAAGGTTCAGATATTTCGAAAGAATAGACACCATCAAAGGCCCAATCCTGCAAACGAGTTCGGAAATAAGCGGAATACTGCCCGACAACTGGCGGTCGCATGCAGGAGACATCATACTCGAACTGCTGCCTGCCGGCTCCATAAGCGGAGCTCCGAAAAAGGCCACGGTGGAAACGATAAGGCTTGCGGAAAAAGAACGGCGCGGTTTCTATACCGGAGTGTTCGGATATTTCGACGGAAAAAACCTAGATAGCGCGGTGATGATAAGATACATAGAACAGGAAGGCTCAAGAATGTTCTTCAGAAGCGGAGGCGGCATAACGGTCAACAGCAAGGCCGAAGACGAATATATGGAAACGGAACAGAAGATATACCTGCCTTTAAACATTTGAACCCTTATGGAAAAGCTGATAGAAACATTCAGAATAGAGAACGGAAAGCCCCTGTGTCTGGCGGAGCATCAAAGACGGGTGGAGGAAAGCACCCGAAGGCTTACCGGCAGACAAACAGGTATAAATCTAAAGGACATACATATACCTCCGCAATATGAAAAGGGGATTGTCAAATGCTCTGTAACCTATGACGAAAGGTTATGCGGCGTAGTTTTCAGGCATTACCGACCTGCCATAATAAGAAAACTGAAGGCGGTATTTGCGGACAGGGCAGATTATTCGCTGAAATACGCGGACAGAACGCTGTTTTCAAAACTGTTGGAACAAAAAGGCGACTGCGACGACATAATCATCATAAGACAAGGACTTGTAACCGACACATCGTACAGCAACATAGTCTTTTCGGACGGCTCGGATTATTTCACTCCCGACTCATTCCTGCTCAACGGATGCAGACGTCGCAGGCTGCTCGCACAAAAAAGGATACGTCAAAGAAGAATCACCGTGGACGACATAGGAAAGTACGAATACGCCTTGATGATAAACGCAATGCTCGACATGGAAGACAATCCCTGCAAAATAGAGGTGGTCATTTAGAATGCGACCATGTCCCCTTGTCAAAGTCAGGCACAAGGTTTTCCTGCGAACTCAAGTCCTGCATCCAGCCTTTGTGCAATCCCGTCTCGAAAAAACGCTCCCTTGCCGTTTCGTATTGACTTTCGGACAGCCTTTTGTTCAGAAAGGCGTAGGGCATCGGTTCGGGCGGAGCGTATTGGCTCATGAGCGAAACGGCTATGTTGGGCGATATGCCGCTTATAGCCTCAAGCACCATTGCGGTATTGTCCGAACAGTCGGGCAATACGAGATGACGGACTATGAGACCGCTTTCCAAAACGTCGTCGGCATCGGTCAGAAGGCTCGACCCCTTCTGCCTGTACATCTCCCCTATGGCCTCAAGAGCCTTTTGCGGATAATCCTCCGCCATTGAGAGCCTTCGGGCAAGGTCTCTGTCCATGTATTTCAAATCGGGCAGATATATATCGACCATACCCTCCAGTTTTTTCAGTTCCTCCACATTGTCATAGGCGTTGGTGTTGTAAACAATTCTCGGATGCAGACCCTCGGAGTTGAGCGTACGTATCACGGCCTTCATCAGAGGCAGATGATGCGTCGGAGAGACGAATCCCAAAACGTTTTCGCTTTCGGACAATACCTCCTTTATCCTTGCAATCAGCCTGTCGAAGCTCCCGTATGGCAGCTCGGGTCTGCTCACGTTGCGGCTTATCTGTCTGTTCTGGCAGTATATGCACTGGAGATTGCAATGGATGAAGAACACGTTGCAGATGCCTTTTTCCCTGCTTATGACGGGTTCCTCTCCATTGTGGTTGCATACGAGTGATACCCCTATTTCATCGGTGCAGTTACAGAAACCCATTTCGCCCTTTGTCCTGTCCGCCCCACACTTTCGGGGACACAGACGGCAGTGGCGCAGTGCCTCACGTTCTTCGTCGGTATAGGGTATGTCGGTGTTCATGTCGGTTTTTTGTACAAAGATAGCAAAACGGGCAGTTTTGACAAGGTTTCATCCCCTTAGGAATCAAAAAAAACGCAATCAAATTCCGACAAAATGATTTCAGAAAAGATTTTTTTCTTTTCAGAAGACAATTTAGCGGAATTTGATTTCACGGTCAAGGAACAAATTTCACTTTAAAGCCAAATACCATTTGCAGCATGTAATTATAGAATGTTGACATTTATACTTTGACAAATTCCATCTTACTTTAAATTGATAAAAAATCAAAAAGAAAAAAAACATTACAATTAAAATCATATCTTTGCAATGAAAAACTTTCGTTTAATCTAAAATAACAATTGTATGAAGAAAAGAATATTTGTATTTGCATGTAGCTTAATGTCTTTCATTTGCGTGTATGCACAAGAGGGAAATCCTGCTTTAAAAAAGCATAATTTCGGAGTAGGTCTGAAAACGGACTTGTTCAGTTCCGGCAAACTGAACAACTTCAACCCCAACTACGATTTTGTTCTGATAGAACTTGAGACAACCAAGTCGATATGCTCGATAGACCAAACATATTCTTCGTATTTCGGTGCATTTTTTGAATATCAGTACAAGTTTAATGAAAGCTTTTCGCTTTCTGCACGATTGGGTTATAATTACAGAAAGGTTGAATATGTATTAAACACATGTTCTTTTGCGGGTGCGAACAGCATCATATTACAACAAGGCAAAAACTACACCAAAGGATATTCCGTATTCAACAATCTTGAAATTCCGGTTTTCGCCACTTACGGCATAGATGTCAATGAGAACATGAAATGGAATTTCTCGGCCGGTGCAGGAGTTTCATTTATGATTTTCGGACGCAATGAGAACGCTGCCGCCTCATACAATCCTCTTTCAATCGCCGATGATATACCTTCGACTCAGGGAGCGGTAGTATTGACACAAGATGAATTCATTCCTTTTGCCATGATAGGTACAGGATTGGATTTCAGCGTAGGCAAACATAGAATGCAATTGAATCTGGATTACAAGATTCAGTTGAACAAGCCTTATTTTTACGTCTACCAATCCCTTTTGAGTAATCAGACAACACAGAACAAATTTTCACAAAACGACATAGAAATAGGATTGACTTTCTTCTTTTGACGGTAAAGGTCATATCGTAAAGGAAAAGCGGTATTGGAATTCTCCAATACCGCTTTTCCTTTACGACACATATCGAAATTGATTCCACAGTCAAGGTTTACGGCCGTCATATCGTTTTATTGTCGGAAAGATATCTTGAAGTGGGCGTATTGTTTTGTTCTTTCATCTGTGCGGGCGTACCCTCAAAGATTATTCTTCCTCCATGCTTTCCCCCGCCCTCTCCAAGCTCTATCAGCCAGTCCGCCGTCTTTATCACATCCGGATTATGCTCTATGATGACGACGCTGTGCCCGAAGTCGGTCAACTCGTCAAAGCATTTGTTCAACTTGACTATGTCATGAAAATGCAGACCTGTCGTAGGCTCATCGAAAATAAACAGTGTCTTCTTCTCCGTCATGCCTTTGGAGAGAAACAACGCCAGTTTGATTCTTTGTGCCTCTCCTCCAGAAAGAGTTGTCGAGCTCTGCCCCAGCTGCAAATAACCCAGTCCCACCTTTTCAAGCGACTGCAATTTCTGGCATATCTTTTCGGCGTAACGGTTCCTGTCCTGCGAGAAGAATTCCTCTGCCTGCTCTATCGTCATTTCAAGTATGTCCGCTATGGATTTGTCCCTGTATTTTATTTCCAGGGCTTCTTCCTTGTAACGTTTTGAATTGCAGGCCTCACACGGCATAACCACGTCGGCCATAAACTGCATCGGTATGGTGACTGTTCCTTCTCCCTTGCACTGTTCACATCTGCCTCCCTCTATGTTGAAAGAGAAATAGGAAGGTTTCAATCCCCTTTTTACGGCCAAAGGCTGCTCTGCCATCAATGCCCTTATGTCGTCAAAGGCTCCGAGATAAGTTACGGGATTTGACCGGGAGGAACGGCCTATGGGGTTTTGGTCCACAAGCTCCACAGATTCGAGCAAGGCTACAGACCCTTTGACCTCCGAGCATTTCACCACCGCCTCTACCGCCTGCCCGAAATGAGCCTGCAAGGCATTGTACAACACCTTCCTTATCAATGTCGTCTTGCCCGAACCCGACACACCGCAAACTACAATCTTAACCTTCAATGGCAGTTTGAGGTTCACGGATTTCAGGTTATGTTCACTTGCCCCTTCTATGCTTATGTACTCTTTCCATCTGCGGCATGCCTGCGGCATGTCTATTTTCAACTGCCCGTTCATGTATTTTGCCGTAAGCGAACGTCCGTCTTTCAACATCTGTCCGTATGTTCCGGCAAATACCACCTCTCCCCCGTTGCGTCCTGCATAGG
>DXGG01000018.1 GCA_019114015.1 Candidatus Onthomorpha intestinigallinarum
GTAATAGGTGCGGTCGTGTACCTGTTGAACATTGTGGATGCAATGGTTTATGCACATCTTTTCGAATTCAACATGAATGAAGACCTGTCTTTCAAGTTCATGCCTTCTTATGTGCCGCCTACTTCATGGCAACATGAAAGCATAGGCCTTAGTCTTAGAATAAACATCAAATAAAACATACGATATGAGAACATTGGTTAAAAACATAAAAAGTCTTGTACAGACGGAGGATAAAAAGAGAATAGCCGTTTGCGGAGAGGATATGTCGAAACTCAACTGCATCGACAATGCTTACCTTATTGTCGAGGGCGACACTATTTTCGATTTCGGCAGGATGGAAGACCTGAAAGAGGAAAACGCGGATACAGTCGTGGATGCACATGAGCGTTTCGTCTTTCCTTCATTCTGCGATTCCCACACCCACCTTGTCTATGCCGGTTCGAGGGAAATAGAATACATGGACAAGATAAGGGGTTTGAGTTATGAGGAAATAGCCGAAAGAGGCGGCGGAATACTCAATTCGGCCAAAAGACTGCAACAGGCAAGCGAAGAGGAACTGTATCAGGATGCGATGCAACGTTTGGAAGAGATAATAAGCTACGGTACAGGTGCCGTCGAGATAAAGTCCGGTTACGGTCTCACCACCGCAGCCGAAATAAAGATGCTCAGAGTCATTAGAAGACTGAAGGAAAACTCTCCATTGACCATAAAGGCCAACTTTTTGGGGGCACACGGAGTTCCTTTGGAGTACAGAGGTCGTCAGAGCGAATTCGTGGATCTTGTCATCAACGAGATGATTCCTTTGGTGGCTCAGGAAGATCTGGCGGAATTCATAGATGTTTTTTGTGACAAGGGATTCTTTACCGTTGAGGAGACCGACAGAATGCTGTTTGCAGGAATGAAGTACGGACTTGTTCCAAAGATTCACGCCAACGAACTGGACTATTCCGGCGGAGTGCAGGTGGGAGTAAAGTACAACGCCCTTTCCGTTGACCATCTGGAATATGTGGGCAAGGATGAGATACGTTGTTTGAAGGCTTCGCAGACCATGCCGACCATTCTGCCGGGAGCAGCCTTCTTTTTGAACATGCCTTATTCGCCTGCCAGGGAAATGATTGCGGCAGGCCTGCCTGTGGCCATGGCTTCGGATTTCAATCCGGGTTCGTCTCCAAGCGGCAATATGCAGTTGATACTTACCTTTGCCTGCGTCAACTACAAGCTTACACCGCAGGAAGCTGTCAATGCCACAACGCTCAACTCCGCATACGCAATGGGATTGAGCGAAACCCACGGCTCTATCGCCAGGGGCAAGAAAGCCAACTTCTTCATCACAAAACCTATTCCTACAATAGAATACATGCCGTATTACTATGGCGCAAACAAGGTGGAACAGGTCTTTCTGAACGGACGAAAACACTGAATGAAAAACAAAAGCGGGGAAATGTTCAAGCATTTCCCCGCTTTTAGTATCAACCTTTTCGGTTCTATTTTACCCTTTCAAGAATCATTCTTGCCTTTTCAGGGGTCACTATTCCGTTTTCACCCAAACGCCATGACCTTTCGGTGAACCGTCTGACTATTTCCTCAATCACATCCTGTCCTATGCCGTATTCATTCAGTCTGGTCTTCTTTCCTATGCTTCTGAAGAACCCTTCGGTTTTCTCTATTGCCATGTCTATCGCCTTTTCTTCGTCTTTGTCGTCAATGTTCCATACCCTGCGGGCATATTGCAACAGTTTGCCGTGCTTTTCCTTGCGCATTACATCCATAAGTCCCGGATAAACTATTGCCAGTGTTTCTCCGTGATCCAGACCGCAAAGGGCTGTCAGTTCGTGTCCTATCATGTGAGTTGCCCAGTCCTGTTCCACGCCCATGGCAATAAAACCGTTCAGTCCCATTGTTGCGGTAAGCATGAAGTTGGCGCAGGAATCATAGTTCGGATGACTTTCCGCATTCATAAGTTCTGGAGCCTCCTCTATCAATGTGAGCAAAAGGGCTTCTGCCCACCTGTCCATGACCTTGGTGTCAAGACACGTCGTGAGGTATTGCTCCAAGGTGTGAGCATAAGTGTCGACTATGCCGTTGGATATCTGTTTCTTTGGTAGAGAATAAACGACGGTAGGATCCAATATTGAAAACTTTGGGAATCCGTTCGGATTGTGAAAGGCGAACTTCTGGTTCAAATCCCTTCTGGATATGACAGCTCCGTTGTTCATCTCCGAAGCCGTGGCCGGAAGCGTCAATACCGTTCCGAAATCCAATGCCGCAGGCAGTGCCGTCTTGTCATTGACCACTATCTGCCACGGATCATCGCCCTTATAGTTGGCCGCACAGGCTATGAACTTCGTTCCGTCTATTATGGAGCCTCCTCCTACGGCAAGGATGAACTCCACTGATTCCTTCCTGCATATATCCACGGCCTTGATAAGCGTGTTGTAGTCGGGGTTGGCCTCAATGCCTCCGAATTCTATGACTTCGCATCCCTTCAAACCTTCCTTGACCTGATCATATACGCCGTTTTTCTTTATCGAGCCGCCTCCATAGGTCATCAATACCTTCGTTCCCTTTTTTACAAGGTCGTTCAATCTGCTTATCTGTCCTTTTCCAAATATCAGTCTGGTAGGATTTACAAATTCAAAATTGTTCATGTCTAACCGTTTTTATGTTTCTCATTCATTGTAATAGAACTCCAAAATATCTTCTCCTATTGTGCACGAATGGGAAAAACCGTTCGGTATGTCGGGAGCCTTTATGCCGGAATGAAACACCTTTTTGCCAGTTATGATGTTGGCCTGGTCCCAAAGGCCTTTGGACAAAAAGCCATCTATCGTCTTTCTGCCGCCTTCGACTATCAGTGAACGGATGCCATGGTCGAAAAGACGGTCGAGTATCTGCTCCTCCACGCCATCCTTCTCATTTATTCTTACGTATGTGTTCATTCCCTCCACGGCATCCTTTTCAAGATTGAATACGATTGTCCTTCGGCTGTTGTCCAATACGTTCAGGGAGCGGTCAAGGCTCAGATTCCTGTCCCATACTACCCTTGTGGGATTGTTGCCGTAGTAATGCCTTACATCAAGACGGGGATTGTCCTTGACGATTGTGTTGTATCCTGCCATTATCGCGTCTTCCTCCATCCTCTGTTTGTGTACCCAGACACGCATCGCCTCATTGCTTATCCATTCGTTGCCTTTCGACGGTGCCAGATAACCGTCCCTGCTCTTGGCATACTTTATTATCACATAGGGCCTGCCTTTTGTG
>DXGG01000210.1 GCA_019114015.1 Candidatus Onthomorpha intestinigallinarum
GAAAAACGGAGCGTATGACACCGAAGTGCTGTTGGACGATACCTTACTGTTTGCTTACAGGAACGATTCCTTTTCATTCGGCGATTCGAGATATGCAAATGCCATTGTGGACTATGCCTATTTCAAGACAAACGGAAGACGTATGCTTCAGACGAAACGGTTGCCGAATTGCAGATTTCCAAATGTCAGGTATTTCAACAACGGAATAATAGACATGAACTCCAAGACTGCAAGAAAGGTTGAGGTGATTCTATCGGACGAAAGGGGAAACAGAACGGATTTCACCTTTTATTTGCAAAGGGAACTGCAGAATCCGAATGTCGCACTGATGAACAAGCTGACCATGTCCAAAACGGATGAGACCGGAACTTCTTCCTCTCGTTTTGTTCGATATGTTCCCTGCGACAGGGCAAGCAATTTTTACACTCCCGATTCGAGTCTGATATCCATAAGGGAAGGGAGCCTTTATGAAAATCTTGAATTGCGCTATTCCTGCACCGAAGGGGTTTATTCCAAGGTGCACAGGATACATGACAATCTGACTCCGCTGCACAAAAGTTTTACCATGAAATTGCGTTACAAGCCGTCGTTGGAGCCTTACAGGAAAAAGGCGCTTGTGGTTTCGGTGGACGGCAAAGGCAGGATAAGTTCGATAGGAGGGAAGCCTGAAGGCGGATATATTGTTGCCAACAGCAGCAATTTCGGAACGTTCCGCATAGAAATCGATACGGTGCCTCCGAAAGCAAGCGCAAAGAATTTTTCAAACGGAAAGAGGATAGGGAAGAACCAGTCTTCGATTCAAATACGCATAAGCGACAATCTGTCGGGAGTGGAACGCTACGATGCCTATTTGAACGGCAAATGGATTTTGATGGAATATGACGGCAAGAGTGCGACCATAAGTTGCGATGCGAGGCAAATTCCTTCGGGAAGAAACAATCTGCGGCTTGAGCTTGAAGATGCAAGGGGAAACAAAACGACTGAGAACTTTGTAATAGTCAAATAAAACAGCCGTTTGTTGAAATTTGATTCGGCAAAATCGTTTTCTGAAAACAAAAAAATGTCTTCTGAATTCATTTTTTTCTTTTCAGAATCCGTTTTTGCCGAATTTGATTCCGTAAAAACAAAAAAGGGGAATTGAAAAACAAATTCCCCCTTGAATATATGAACGAGTTTTTTTAGTTCTCCGCTTTTTTTGTCGGTCTGTTTGCAGGAGCGGGACGTGCCGGTCTTTCTACATGACCTTCCGGTTTTGGAAGCAATACTCTGTGCGAGAGTTTGAATTTACCTGTCTTTTTGTCTATATCGACCAATTTGACTCTTATTTTGTCACCCACTTTCAAGACATCCTCCACTTTCTCCACTCTTTTCCAGCTTATTTCGCTTATATGCAACAAGCCGTCCTTGCCCGGAAGGAATTCAACGAAAGCTCCGAAAGTCTGAAGGTTCTTTACAGTACCCTCATATTCTTCTCCAATTTCCGGAACGGCTATTATAGCCTTTATTTTGGCCACCGCAGCCTCCACTCCGGCCTTGTCAACAGAAGAAATCTCGACTATGCCGTTGTCTCCAACCTCCTCAATCGTTATTATGCAGTTTGTATCCTTCTGCATTTCCTGAATAACCTTGCCCTGCGGTCCTATGATTGCACCGATAAATTCCTTAGGAACCATCATCTTTGTTATTCTCGGAACATGAGGCTTGTAATCAGCCCTCGGTTCAGGAATGGTCTGTTCTATTATGTTCAATATGTGCATTCTTCCCTGCTTGGCCTGAGCCAGTGCCTGAGACAATATCTCATAGGAAAGACCGTCGCATTTTATATCCATCTGGCAGGCTGTGATTCCGTCTCTTGTACCTGTAACCTTGAAGTCCATGTCTCCCAAATGGTCCTCGTCTCCGAGTATGTCGGAAAGCACTGCCCATTTTCCGTCTTTTGCTATCAGTCCCATTGCTATGCCCGAGACGGGTTTTGATATCTTCACTCCCGCATCCATAAGCGCGAGAGTGCCGGCACAAACCGTAGCCATGGAAGAGGAACCGTTGGATTCCAATATGTCTGATACCAGTCTTATCGTATAAGGGCATTCCTCCTGTGAAGGCAATACCTGTTTCAATGCTCTCATGGCAAGATTTCCGTGACCAATCTCTCTTCTTGAAGTACTGCCTGCACGCTTTACCTCACCGGTTGCGAATCCCGGAAAGTTGTAATGAAGTATGAAGTTGTTCTTTCCTTCTATCATTGCTCCGTCTATTACCTGTTCATCCAGCTTTGTGCCGAGCGTGCAGGTTGAAAGGGACTGCGTTTCGCCTCTTGTAAATATTGCGGAACCGTGAGGAGTTGGCAGACAGTCGACTTCTGCCCATATAGGCCTTATTTCGTCCAACCTTCTTCCGTCAAGCCTTACCCTTTCGTTCAAAACCATGTCCCGCATGGCCTCTTTCTCAGTGTCGTGGAAGTATCTGTCTATCATAAACGCCTTTTCCTCAGCTTCTTCCGGACTAAGCGTGGAGATGAATTCCTGTTTTATGTTTTCAAATCCCTCTGCTCTTTCCGCCTTGTTCTTTATTCCCTTGTGTGCAAAGTCATAACATTTTCTGTAAACAGCCTCATGCAGTTGCGCCTTCAAATCCAAATCGTTCTCTTCATGACAATACTCCCTTTTCTGAGTCTTTCCGACCATTTGAGTCAGTTCATTCAGAGCCTTGCAGTGCAGTTTGATTGAAGCGTGTGCCTGTTTAAGGGCTTCGAGCATCAAATCCTCCGACACTTCTTTCATTTCACCCTCAACCATCATGATATTGTCTTCAGTGGCAGCAACGATAAGATCCAAATCGGCTCTTTCCATCTGTTCGAAAGTAGGATTGATCACGAATTGATTGTCGATATATGCCACCCTGCACTCGGAAACAGGACCGTTGAACGGTATGTCGCTCACCGCAAGTGCCGAAGATGCCGCCAATGCCGCCAATGCATCCGGCGGAATGGTGGAATCACCTGAAACAAGTGTTACCTGAACCTGAACCTCGGCATGAAAATCATCCGGAAACAAAGGTCTCAATGCCCTGTCTATCAATCTCGATATAAGTATTTCATATTCGCTCGGCCTGGCTTCCCTTTTGAAAAAACCTCCGGGAAACTTTCCTGTCGCATAATACTTTTCCTGATAATCTACCGTCAAAGGCATAAAATCCACGTTCTCACCAACTTCCTTTTTTGCACAAACCGTCGCAAGTATCATGGTGTTTCCCATACGTACAACGGCCGAACCATCAGCCTGTTTCGCCAATTTGCCGGTTTCAATCTCAATTTGTCTTCCATCATCCAATTGAAAGACTTTCTTAATTCCTAACATCCTTTACTTTTTTCTTTTTTTACCTCTTCCAAGCGGAGCCTGCCCGGATTACTTTTAATTGCTTCTTAGCTCCTTACCTACAATACAAAAAAAGGCAATTAGAAGCTAATTGCCTTTCCCGTGTCTTTCATAGCAAACCGAAAGAAATTATTTTCTGATACCCAATTTCTTTATCAGTTCACGATATTTCTCTATATCCTTCTTTTTAAGATAATCCAACAGTCTTCTTCTTTTTCCCACCAGATTCACAAGAGCTCTCTTTGTGAACAAATCCTTGTGATTCTCTTTCATATGCTCGGTAAGATGCTGGATTCTGTAAGTAAACAAAGCCACCTGCGCTTCCGTTGAGCCGGAATCGGATGCATTCTTACCATACTCCGCAAAAATTTCTTTTTTCTTTTCAGTTGTCAAGTACATATTCTACCCACTTAATATTTATACAATAACCTTTATCACAAAAACACAGCACCTAACCCTCAAAACCAACCCTTCCGCTATGAGTTTGCAAAGATACCAATTATTTTTGATTCCCAAATCATTTCGAAAAAAAATCTTTTTTCCATACTGCGATTTTTCCTTTTCTCAATTCAGAAATTTCTTTTCTGAATCCGTTTTTTTCTTTTCTGAATTCATTTTTTTCTTTCTTGATTCGAGGAAAACAAGGGCAAACAAGGCTCCGAGCACATCCGCCAACAAATCATACAGATTGAATGTCCTTTTGAACAAATCGTATGTCAGATATTGCATAGTCTCTCCCGCCAGACCGTAAACAAACGATGATAAAATACAAACGAGAACTATTTTTCCTCTGTCAAGATTCGTTCCCCTCTTAAGGCAAATATGCAACAAGAAGGCAAAGACAAAAAACAGAAAAAAATGGACTATCTTGTCGCTGCATGGAATCGTTATCGCTTCTATCTTTCTGTCGGAAAGCAGACTGCCGGGCAAAAGCAACAGAATCATGATGAAAACGGTCCATGAAACGAAAGCAATACGGTAAAACTTGTAC
>DXGG01000019.1 GCA_019114015.1 Candidatus Onthomorpha intestinigallinarum
TCTTGGAATAGGCCCATGCTGACGGACAGTGGCGGCTTTCAGGTTTATTCTTTGGGAGACAGAAGGAAAATAACGGAGGACGGTTGTGAGTTTCGCTCGCATATAGACGGTTCAAAACATTTCTTTTCGCCTGAAAAAGTGATAGACATAGAAAGAACGATAGGTGCCGATATTATTATGGCGTTTGACGAATGTACGCCTTTTCCGTGTGAATACGATTATGCAAAACGTTCTTTGGGACTTACTCACAGATGGCTTGAACGTTGTGTTGACAGATTCAGGCAGACGGACGGAATTTACGGATATGAACAAAGTCTTTTTCCGATAGTTCAGGGAAGTGTTTACAAGGACCTTAGGAAAGAATCATGTCGGTATGTGAGTTCATTTGACTGTGACGGAAATGCGATAGGAGGGCTTTCGGTAGGCGAGCCTGTCGAACAGATGTACGAATTGACCGAACTGTGTTGTGATTTGTTGCCTGCCAACAAGCCGAGATATCTTATGGGGGTAGGAACTCCGATAAACATTCTGGAGTGCATAAGTTTGGGTATAGATATGCTTGATTGCGTCATGCCTACTCGCAACGGCAGAAATGCGATGCTTTTTACGAGCGAAGGAATAATGAACATGAGAAACAAGAAATGGGAAAACGATTTCTCTCCTTTGGATGAAAACGGAACATCCGAAGTTGACTTGTTGTATTCCAAGGCGTATCTGAGACATCTTTTCATGGCAAAGGAAATCCTTGCCTTGCAGATAGCGAGCATTCATAATTTGAGTTTTTATTTGAACCTTGTTGCCAAAGCAAGGGAGCATATCGTTGCAGGTGATTTCCTCGAATGGAAAAACATTATGGTGGATAAATTGGGTAGAAGGCTGTAATGAGCGACAAAAACAAAAAGTACGGGATACTGAACATTTTGGACATATACATAATAAGGAAGCTGTTGGCAACATTTCTGTTGGCCATAGGTTTGATAATACTTATAGTCATTATATTCGACCTGTCCGAAAAACTGGACGACTTCATATACAATCAGGCTCCCGTCAAAGGACTCATATTCGATTATTACTTGAATTTCGTTCCTTATTTTGTGAATCTGTTCGGTCATTTGTTTTTCTTTATTTCCGTGGTGTTTGTATGTTCAAAGCTTGCGGCCAGGACGGAGACCGTTGCTGTTTTGAGCAGCGGAATAAGTTTTGCCCGTTTTCTTCGTCCGTTTATTCTTACCTCGATTCTGATAGGCTTGACCAATGTTTGGCTTAGCAACATTGTAATTCCGAAGGTGAACAAACCCCGTTTGGAGTTTGAAAAGACTTATTATCGCAATCCTTATCACAACCAGTTTTACAACATTCACATACAAACGCAGCCTCAAATACAGATATACGTCCAACATTACAACAATCAGACCTGTACAGCCTACAAGTTCACGCAGGAATTGATAAAAGACAGGCATATTGTCAGGAAAACGAGTGCCGAAAAGATAGTTTACGATTCATTGTCCAAAGATTGGATAATGTACAATTACCACATCAGGGAGATAAACGGCAAAAGGGAAAGGGTTACTACCGGAAATGAAAAGCATATAGACATAGGACTGTTGCCGCATGAGTTCAATTTAAACCAGATAAAAACGGAAGTATTGGACTATTCGCAACTTAACGCAACGATTGAAAGGGAAAAATTGAAGGGAAGTTCGATAGTGGAGGAATTGAAAGTGGAAAAATATCAAAGATTGCTTAATCCCATAGCTTATATTATACTTACGATAATAGGAGTATCGTTATCTTCCCGTAAAACACGGGGAGGGGTAGGGTTAAGTCTTGCTTTGGGCATAATGCTTGCCTTCAGTCTCATAATGATGATGAAACTCACCAAGGTATTTGCCACAAACGGAACGTTGCCTCCGGTACTTGCGGTTATTCTCCCGCTTGTCATTTACAGTATAATTGCAGGCGTATTGGTATTTAAAGCACCTAAATAAACACTTCTTGTCATGATTAACGAAATAATGAGTAAAATAATGCAGAAACGCATACCTCAGATAGAGTATTATATGACTCATCCGGAAGAGGTGCAGGCCAATTTGTTCAAAGATTTGATTTGTTCTGCCAAGGATACGGTTTGGGGACAATATTACGACTATAGGAGCATTAAGTCGTGGAAGGAATTTTCCGAAAGAGTGCCGGTGAACGATTATGATTCGCTTCTGCCTTTTTTTACAAGGATTAGAAAAGGGGAGGAGAATGTTTTGTGGGCATCTGAAATCAAATGGTTTTCCAAATCTTCTGGAACGACTTCCACAAAGTCCAAGTTCATTCCGGTCAGTGAGGAATGTCTTACGGAATGTCACTACAAGGCGGGAAAGGATATGTTGGCCCTTTACTGCAACAACCACCCCGACACCAGACTTTTCTCCGGCATGAACCTTGCGTTGGGAGGTTCGCGACAGGAAAACGAACTGAACAGCAATATATTCTGCGGAGACGTTTCGGCTATAATAATAGAAAACCTGCCTTTTTGGGCTGAGATGTACCGCGTACCTAAAAAGGAAATAGCCCTTTTGCCGGAATGGGAAGACAAATTGAACAAAATGGTCGAATCGGTCAGGGAATCCAATGTGGTGAGTCTTTCCGGCGTTCCGTCGTGGATGATGGTGCTGCTGAAAAAAATAATGAATACTTCAGGCAGGAAAATATCGGAGATATGGCCTAATTTGGAGGTTTATTTTCATGGAGGCGTCAGTTTTACTCCTTACAGAAGCCAGTTTGAAAGCATATTGCCCGAAACCATGAAATACATGGAGACATATAATGCCTCTGAGGGTTTCTTCG
>DXGG01000211.1 GCA_019114015.1 Candidatus Onthomorpha intestinigallinarum
CGCTTGAACTCCCCGTTCTTCTTGACAAACATCTTGATGCCTATGAAACAGAAGCTCAAGGCCAGAACAATCACGCTTGTCACCAATACAATCAATACCGTTTTCATCTTATCACTCCTTGTTTTTCGTATCTATAATTATCGTCGTGGGACCGTTGTTGACAAGCTCTATCTGCATGTCCGCCCCGAACACTCCCGTTTTTACGGGTCCGGAAAAGATTTGTTCTATCCTCCCGACGAACTTGTTGTACATCGGCTCGGAAAATTCAGGCTTGGAAGCCCTCAGATAAGTGGGACGGTTGCCTTTCCTGCAACTGGCATGCAAAGTAAACTGACTGACAACCATTATCTCCCCGTGCATATCCTCCACCGAAAGGTTCATCACCCCTTTTTCATCATCAAATATCCTCAACTTGCAAATCTTGGCAGCCAACCAGTCTATGTCCTCCATGGTGTCGCTGTCCTCTATGCCCAAAAGGACAAGCAATCCCTCCCCTATCTCGGAATAAACCTCGGAATTTATCCTAAGCACCGCCCGTTTCACTTTCTGTATTACCGTTCTCATCTCTCGTTTATCTGTTTTCCCATTCCTCCGTCTGCAATTCCTCTCCGTTGAAAATGTTCACATAGTTAGCATATCTCTCACGTGCTATCTCTCCTCTTTCCACTGCCTCCTTTATCGCGCAGTGAGGCTCGTGTATGTGCGTGCAGTTATAATACCTGCATCCGGAAAGCCTCTGTTTCATCTCCGGATAATACAAGGCCAGTTCTTCTTTCTTGAAGTCCACCATGCCGAAAGACCTTATCCCCGGAGTGTCTATTATGTCCGCTCCGAATGACAACGAATACATCTGTGCAAACGTAGTGGTATGCCGTCCCTTCATGTTGCTCAGCGAAACCTCGGAAGTCTTGAGGTCAAGACTCGGCTCTATCGCGTTTATCAGGGTGCTCTTGCCTACTCCGGAATGTCCGGAAAGCAACGTGGTTCTGTCTTTCAAAACGCCTTTCAAGTCCTCCAATCCACGTCCGTCCACGGCAGAGGTCTCAATGCAGGCATAACCCGCATTCCCGTATATATCCTTCATATAAGAGACGTATTCCATCGCCTCGCCGTCATATATGTCAATCTTGTTGAACACCAGTATGCAGGGAATGTGATAGGCTTCGCAGGTAAGAAGAAACCTGTCCATGAATCCCGTACTCGTCCGCGGCATGGCCGCAGTGACAATCAACAGAGCCTGGTCTATGTTGGCCGCTATGATATGCGTCTGCTTGGAGAGTTTGGCCGCTTTTCTTATTATGTAGTTCCGTCGCGGTCTTATCTCACATATCAATCCGTAATCATTCGGGTCATTGCAGACAAAGAGAACCCTGTCACCCACCGCCAAAGGATTGGTGGACTTTATACCGCTTATCTTGAACCTTCCCTTCAGACAGCATTCAACCGAACGGCCTTCATCCGTTCTGACCGTACAATGATTCCCCGTCGTTCTTACAACCGTCCCTTCCTGCATTTCATGCCGTTTTTGAGGATTCAAAGGTACAAAAATAAATCATACGCTACATAGCAATATTGTTTGATATTTAATACAACCATGAATGAAAAAGGGCATCCTCAAATGAAGACGCCCTTTTACCTGCTTAATCTGAAAGTATTTATTGAACAATTATCTTTTCACTCTTGACGCTCTTGCCGTCGCTTACCTTTATGATGTATGCTCCGGCTGAAACTCCCTCCAATGTGAAACTGTTGTTTGCAGTCGTGTAAACCTTCTGTCCCAAAGCATTGTAAACCTCAGCCTCTATCGCACCACGTGCAGATATGTTGACCCTGCGGCCTACGTTGCTTACCTGTATAAGATTCTCTGTCGCCTCGGCTTCTTCCAACGATACGTTCTTCTCGCCTATCAACAGCTTGAACCTCTCTGCATTCTCTCCACTCGCTATGTCCGTAGTGTAAACCATGCCTTCGGTCAACTCTATCTCCTCGTCTCCGTCTATCAAGGTTGCGCTGTATCCCTCAGGTATCGCGTCCGCAACTATCTCAACCGTGCGAGCTTCTCCGCTCTTGATGTTCATAGTCGCGTAATACGGCATGCTCTTTATCTCCTCCTTGCAGAGGTTTATGCCTTCGGTCACGAAATAAGGCTCCGCAACACTACCGTCTCCGAACATCTTGTTAGCGTCGAATATGTCATACTCCTGACCTGCCAAATCATTCCGGCATATCATCACCGGAACCTTGTAACCGTCCGTAGAAACAGAGACCTGTACGTATTCCTTCTCCCTTGCAACAGCCTTGGCTCCCGTGGAAGGGTATCCGACCATTTGAGAAGGTTGGAATGTTATGCTGGTATTACCTTCCGTCATGTTGACAAAGAAACCTTCGCCGACAGGAACAGTTGTTGGTATTGCCTCTTGTGTATTAAAACTTGTACCATTATAAAGATAAACTATTCCTCCTTGAATTCTACTTGTATTGCCGCCAACAAACGCAGCTACATCCAACTCTCCCATGTAAGGGTTGGCCAAGGCCATCCAGCGACCCGCTTCTGTACTTCCCGTAACACCATTCGTTACCGTCAAATCTCCGTCCGTATGTGTAGCCGAAACGGAAGACACCGTACATGCACCATCCGTCCATACAAATATGCCGTTGCCTCTTGCAAGATTATCATCCATGTGCAAGAAGTCACTCTCATACCACTTGTTGTTGACATAATCAAAGGCCAACGCCCACATGTCAGGCAAGCCTTCCGCTCCAAGCTGAGATATCGCACCGTTGTTGGCCAAACCTATGAAGTTCCACTGCGATGCCGAAAGATTTTTCTTTATCGTAACATTGTTTACCGCCGAATTGCCTCTGACAAAGCTGCCGCCGTCATTTATTGTCAATGAACCACCGTCCGCAACAGTTAACTGTATATTGCTCGGTATCACAACCGAACCCGACAAGGTTACAGCATGAGCTATCGTAACGCTCGTTGCCGTGGCATTGCTGAACCTTTTGTTACCCCATGTTTCAGACGAAAGGAAATCTCCGTCCTGTACCGTTATCAATGTTGCATCAAACTCCGTCTGGTCTATGAAAACGATGTTTCCGTCAGTACCTATTTCAAATGCTGGCGGCTCCAAACCGGCATTCAACGCATCGGCAAGTGCTTCGCCGCTTAAGCCGGAATTATTTGTGTAACAATTTGAATTTGTACCATCCGTTGAAATCGGATAATTTGTACCATTAATAATATTACCAAGAATTGCACCGGAATAACAATTGCTGACATTCACATCTCCCTCTGTTGCTTGGGCCGATTCAACACCTATACCGGCCGCATCGTGAACATAATTCTGATTCTGACTGCCACTTTGTCCGTTTCTTACAACGTTGGTACCGTTTTCTACAAAGCAACCTGTAACACTTCCTGTAACAATTTCCGCTACTATGCCACTTGCATTACCTGTACTATAATAACCCGACTCTCGAGAAGTAACGCTTCCTTGAAAAGAGCAATATGAAATATTTGCTCCGTCAGGATTAGACATATAGTTGACAGGATAATATCCCATTCTTCCCACGATTCCACCGGCATTACCATATACGTAAACAGTACAATTTGTAGCATGACAATTGTAAACCCTTCCGACATTCAAAGCGGTTATTATAGCTCCGCCTCTATCTTCGTCTGCATAATCATTGCTTACGAAACAACCTGTTGCTTTTATGTTCTCGATGCTTCCCTTGTTGTCCCAGCACAAAACGGCTACTTGTTTTATAATATCTCCAGTTGCGTGGACACTTATATCATTTAATTCCAAATTCTTTATCGTACCGTTATTAACACCGAACAACGCCCTATCCCTGCTAACATTTACGGTTATCTTGTGACCGCCACCGTCATAAGTACCGGTAAATACACTTCCGTCAGGAGCTATCTGATTGTCGGTTGATGTAAGGGTTATATCCGCCGTCTGAATATAGCTTCCACCTAAATTGTTCTGAACATCCCAAAAACTTGCCTCATCGTTAACAATTATACGACCTTGCTCGTCCGTATTCTGTGCAAAAGCAGACAAGCCGAAGAACAAGCCGAACGCAAATACAAACAATGATTTAATATTTCTCATGGCCTACTCTCCTTTCTTTTTGTTGTTCATATACAATTTCGCTCCCGTTGCACAACCCAACATCGACAAAAGCAACAATGTGGCCGAACCAAAAGGGGCCCTTACAGAATTTGCATTGGTTTTGTTTTCGTTACCTGCAAAACTTGAATTGCTAAAAGGTACCGGTGGCGTTTGTGCCTTAAGTTCGCAGGCAAATGCCGAACACAGGGCAAATGCCGAAACAAATAACATCTTTCTCATTTTCATCCTTTTTTTAATTTGTTATCTATTTTATTTGTTCACTACAAATAAACAATTATTTCGGAACTGCAA
>DXGG01000212.1 GCA_019114015.1 Candidatus Onthomorpha intestinigallinarum
GTATTTAGGAAAGAAAATTTAAAGAGAAATGATGAATCCGGATTTTAGAACAATACAGAAGAACAGAAAAGACAGAAAAACGGACAATGGCATTGTAAGGATAGGAATATCTCAGGGAGATATAAACGGCATAGGCTATGAGGTTATGCTTAAATGTTTCTCGGACAGTCGTATGCTGGAGTTTTGCACTCCTGTTTTGTACGGCTCTTCCAAGGTGGCTTCATATCACAAGAAATTGATAAATGCCACGGATTTTCCATTTGTAAACATACGTTCGGCCGAGCAGGCCGAGGCCAACAAGTTCAATATCCTAAACATAATACAGGAAGAGGTTAAGATAGATGTGGGACAGGCTACGGAAGCAGGAGGAAGACTTGCGGCCATGAGTTTGGACATAGCCTGCAGGGACTTGGCAGCGGGGAAGATAGATGCTCTTGTAACCAATCCGATAAACAAAAGGAATATACAGAGCGACAACTTTAACTTCCCCGGTCATACGGAGTATCTGACAAATGCCTTCGGAGTGAAGGAAAGCCTGATGATAATGACCTGCAACAACATTCACATAGGCATAATGACCAATCATCTATCTCTTTCCCAAGTGCCTAAGGTGATAACAAAGGATTTGATAGTCTCCAAACTAAAGGTTATGAATATGGCTTTGAAAAGGGATTTCGGAATACGCATGCCAAAGATAGCGGTATTGGCGTTGAATCCTCATGCTGGAGACAGAGGACTTATAGGCAATGAGGATGATACTATTGTAGCTCCAGCCATAAAGGAAGCTTTTGACGGCGGCATATTGGCTTTCGGTCCTTATCCTGCCGACGGATTCTTCGGCAATGGCTCCATAAAGGATTTTGATGGTGTTATGGCTTTGTATCATGATCAGGGGTTGATACCTTTCAAGCTTATGAGCTTTACGGAAGGTGTCAATTTTACGGCAGGTCTTCCTTTTGTGAGGACGTCTCCGGCACACGGTACGGCGTATGACATAGCAGGTAAGAACATGGCCTCCGCACAGAGTTTCCGCAACGCGGTTTTCCTTGCCTTGGATATAATCAAAAACAGAAAGGAATATGACGCTCTTTCTGCCAATGTTCTCAAGGTAAGCAGCAAGGAAAACATGGAGGATGAAGATATTAGCAAAGAGTTGCAGAAAGATGACGAGCCTACGCTTTAAAGAAGCAGAAGAAAGAGTAAGGGAACTTAGGGAACGTATCAATCGTTTCAACTGGGAATATTATGTTTTGGACTCTCCGTCCGTAAGCGACGGGGAGTTTGACATGCTGCTCAAGGAATTGGAAAGACTGGAAGATGAATATCCCGAGTTGCAGTCTCCTTCTTCGCCCACAAGGCGTGTGGGAGGAGAACCTAACAAGGATTTCGTCCAAAGGGAACATTCTTATCCGATGCTTTCTTTGAGCAATACTTACAGCAGGGAGGAAATAGTCGATTTTGTCAACAGGGCGGAAGAAGCCTTGGACTTGAAGGGTAAGACGGAGTGGGTGTGTGAATTGAAATACGACGGTGTGGCCATAAGTCTGTTGTACGAGGACAGGAAGTTTGCAAGGGCATTGACAAGGGGCAACGGTATTGTCGGAGACGATGTGAGCGACAATATCAGAACCATACGTTCCATTCCGTTGGAACTATATGGCAATGACATCCCTCTAAGGTTTGAGATAAGAGGAGAGGTTATCTTCCCTCATAAGGCGTTCGAGCAGTTCAACAAGATAAGGATGGATAACGGTGAGGAACCTTTTGCCAATCCGAGAAATGCGGCTTCGGGAAGCATAAAGTTGCTTGACCCGAGGGAGGTAGCAGAAAGAAAACTCGAATGTTTCCTTTATTATCTGATGGGAGAGGATATAAAAGGTGAGACGCATTATCAAAGATTGCAACAGGCCCGTCAATGGGGCTTCAATGTGCCGAAATACATGGCAGTGGCCGATGGTGTGGAGCAAATAATGGACTTTATAAACTATTGGGATGAGCAACGACATCATTTGCCATTCGACATAGACGGCATAGTCATAAAACTGAATGACGTAAACTTGTGGGAAAGACTTGGCTCAACGGCAAAGAACCCGCGTTGGGCAACGGCGTTCAAGTTCAAGGCTGAGCAGGCTCATAGCAAATTGTTGAAGATAGAGTATCAGGTTGGGCGTACCGGAAGAGTTACACCTGTGGCTGTTTTCGAGCCTGCATGGCTTGCTGGTACGTGGGTCAAAAGGGCGAGCATACACAATGAGGATCAGATGCAGAAACTCGGCATAAGATACGGCGATGAGGTCATTGTGGAAAAAGGAGGGGAGATAATACCCAAAATAGTTGGCGTAATACATTCGGACGGCAAACATACGGTTCAGGCAGAACAGAATGCCGTAAGTTTTATAGAGAACTGCCCCGTTTGCGGAGCAAAACTGGTAAAGCGGGAGGATGAAGCGGGACATTATTGCCCAAACTACAATCATTGCCCGCCTCAGATATTGGGACGTTTCCAGCATTTCATCTCAAGAAAAGCCATGGACATAGACTCTTTGGGAGGAGAAAGAATGCAGGCCATGATAGACAAGGGTCTTGTAAAGGATTTCTCCGATTTGTACACGCTGAGAAAGGAGGATCTCATAGGACTTTCTTCTTCCAACTCACAAAACAAGGCTACAATACAGGAAAAAGGTGCTCAGAACATAATAAATGCAATAGAAAAATCAAAGCAGGCGCCTTTTGAAAGAGTTCTCTTTGCTTTGGGGATACGTTATGTCGGAGAGGTCACGGCCAAAAAGCTTGCAAGACATTACAAAGACATTGACAATCTGATTGCCGCAAGTTTTGACGAATTGAAGCAGACGGATGATGTGGGTACAATCACTGCCGAATCTCTCAGGGAGTATTTCGAAAACAGTGAAAACATAGAGCTGATAAATCGCCTTAAAGTCTGCGGTTTGAAATTCAAAACGGAACAGACTGGTACAAGCAGCAGGTTGGAGGGGTTGGGTTTTGTAGTGAGCGGAACGTTCGACTCTTTCAGTCGGGAAGAACTCAAGAAAATCATAGAGGAACATTCGGGAAAGATAATAAGTTCGGTATCTTCCAAGGTGGATTATCTTGTATGCGGACACAAAATGGGTCCGGAAAAAAAGAAAAAGGCCGAAAAACTGGGTGTAAAGATGATTACCGAGGATGAATTCAAACAAATGCTGAACGAAAAAGAATAGATACTGGTGGGAACAATAGCTTTTCATACATTGGGGTGCAAGTTGAACTTTGCGGAGAGTTCCGACCTTATGCGTCGTTTCGGGGAGAAAGGATATGTTCAGGTTGATTTCAGACAAAAAGCTGATGTGTATGTCATCAACACTTGTACTGTTACTCAGACGGCTGAGAAGAAATGCCGCAATGCGATAAGACAGGCACATAGGGTGAATCCGGATGCAATAGTGGCGGTAATAGGCTGCTTTTCGCAGGTCAAGGCCGAAGATATAGAGAAGATTGAGGGAGTGAACATTATCCTTGGCAATGACAACAAGCACAAATTGTTGGAATACGTATTGAACTCAACCGACAATAACGGCAAGGAAAACCATGTTGAAGACATAAGTCGCCAAAAGGATTTCCACATATCCTATTCATCGGATGACAGGACACGTTCCTTTTTGAAGGTTCAGGACGGTTGCGATTATTTCTGCTCCTATTGCGAGATTCCTTTTGCAAGAGGAAGGAACAGAAGTGCAGGTATAGACGATATTTGCAACTGTGCAAGACAGTTGGCAAGGGAAGGCAAGAAGGAAATAGTGCTTACGGGAGTTAACATAGGAGAATACGGCAGTGAAAGGGGAGAGACCTTTTTGCAGTTGATACGTTCCCTTGATGAAATAGAGGAAATAAACAGATACAGGATATCGAGCATAGAACCCAACCTTATAAGCGAACGGATAATAGACTTTTGCGGCAGTTCGCGCAGTTTTCTCCCGCATTTCCACATACCTTTGCAGGCAGGAACCGATAAAATTCTTGCACTGATGAAAAGGAAGTACACAAGAGAACTGTTTGCCAACAGGGTGGAATACATAAAAAACAGTATGCCTCATGCGTTTATTGCAGCCGATGTGATAGTCGGGTTTCCTCAGGAAACCGATGAGGATTTCGCTTCGGCAAGGGATTTCATCGCTTCGCTTCCGCTTTCGGCTCTTCACGTGTTCACCTATTCCGAAAGACCCGGTACGGTCGCGGCCAGGATGCATGGAAAAGTGCCGTTCTCAAAAAGAAAGGAAAGAAGTCTGGAACTTCAAAGGCTGTCCGAACGTAAAAAAGAGGAATTCTGTCTGAACAACATGGGTACTGAAAGAGAAATACTTTGGGAGGCTGACTGTGACAAAGGACTTATGTATGGCTTTACCGACAATTACATAAGGGTGGGTCGAAAATTTGACGCAAGGTACATAAACACCATAACTAAAGAACGATTGGAAACATACGACAGGGAAAATAAACATTACATTATAAATTGAAAATAAATAAATACATATTATGAAGAGAATACTTATACTTCTTGTTGCAGTTATCGGTTTGAGTTCATGCAAACCTTTGGAGAAAGACGTCTTCGAACCGGATTATCAGAATGCGAATCTTTTGCCCAGACTGACATGCTGGATAGACCAGCCTTCATTTGAGAACGCCTATGGAGCCAATTCATATTCCGTAAAGGCATCCAACGACTTGAGAAATCCCTATGGACTTACCGAAACACCTTACGGCAAGGGCGTACACGAGCTGACCGACAAGACCAAGCTGTACACGGCCGAAAAAAGAATACAGGACGCTGCGGAGGTCTTTTATTACGAAGTATCTAACAATATTTGTGACATGACTACCCGAAGGGCTGGAAACATAGTCATAAGAGCCGGAGCGATATACAACAAAAACAATTACAAATGGTCGTGGTTGAGCGGATTTACCGTAGGACTGCTCAATGTATTCGGCATGCCTTTTTGCTCCAATACCACGGAACTTGAGGTGATAGTGGAAATATACGACACGAGAAACAATCTTGTCGCCAAATTCAATGAAAGGGGATACTCCAAACAGGACATGGCTTTTTACCACGGTTATTATCAATTTCAGAGACGCGCGGCCACATTGGCATTGCAGGACGGCCTTATGAAAATAAAGGAACTGATAGAAAAGGATAATTTGTTGATAAGAACCAAATTGAAATAGCATTATGGCGAAAATAAGAAAAGCCGTAATAGAGGACTGTTCCGCGATATTGGGACTGATAAAGGATTTGGCTTTGTACGAAAAGGCACCAGATGAGGTAGAGGCAACGGAAGAAACTCTTGTACAAAGCATATTTGTGCGCAAGGAAGCCGAGGTGGTGTTGTTGGAAGAGGGAAACGAAGTATTGGGATTCGCACTGTACTTTTTCAATTTTTCCACATGGAAAGGCAGAGCCGGCCTGTATCTGGAGGATTTGTTTGTCAGGGAACAATACCGAGGAAAGGGATATGGCAAGATGTTGTTGAGTTATCTGGCCACAATTGCAAAGGAAAAGGGATGTCCGCGTTTCGAATGGATTGTTCTGGACTGGAATACGCCTTCCATTGATTTCTACAAGGCTATGGGGGCGGTGCCTTTGGATACATGGACGGTATTCAGGTTGAACAGGGAAGGAATATCAAAATTGGCGTCTGAATACAAGGGATAGGAAAAACGAACCTTAAAACACGGGCAAACCGCTTCTTCGTTTCAATCAAACGGAATAAAGTTTCAAGAAATCAAAACGCCCTTTGAACAAACACCGGACGAAGAAAGGTTGTAAAAACAAAGTCCCCTGCCGGGAGCAAAGTCCGAGGCAGGGGATAAACTAAAATTTATATCATTATTCTTCTTTCATTGTATACCAAGCGTCTTTAGGATTGTTGGCAAACATGGTAACATAGAATTTCTCGTTTTGGTCGTCAGTCTTGAAGCAGGTAGAATTACCTTGGTAAACATATGACCGCTGATTTATTTTCAGGATATTGTATGATGCTGCCAATCCCCCGTTATCGCAAGGAGTAAAATATATTTTGATATTTACCTTGTTCTTGCCCTCCCTGCCATTCTTATACACTCCTTCGACATTGCCGTTTTCAATATTGACAAACAAATCCAATCCTTCGTCCGAATAGATTTTATACTCACCATCTTCCGGCATTATACTATCGACTCCGTTGTCGTCATGTACAATTTTGTATTCTTTTTTCGGCATTACGCCCGATGTCTCTGCGTTTTTAGAAGACGCACAAGACTCAAGTATAAACAAAGACATAACAGACAATGCCGTCATTTGGCAAATAAACTTAAAATTTTTCATAAGGCATCATTTTTAATTTGTACTTGAATAAATTACTTTGTTTTTTTAGCTTAGGCAAAACACTACCGAAACTCGGTATTGCAAACATACAAATATTTTTCCATGTCTCAAAATAAAATGCAATTATATTTTTGGATTTCTTTCATCTTTCGGTTTAATAA
>DXGG01000213.1 GCA_019114015.1 Candidatus Onthomorpha intestinigallinarum
GAATTCCGGTACAGTGCGAGTGTTTTTTCAGAATGAATTGTGGTGTTTCTGCGATGTATTGCAAGCTTGTTGAAAAGCTCCATGTCAAACTGCTTCGACTGTATCAGTTCGAAACCTTTGCAGTCGGATGTCATATCTTTTTTGTCATATACACCCGACTGTTCTATTCCGCATGAGCGGTATCCGAAACGTTTGTAGTATTCTACCAGACTTTCATCGGCAGCCATGAGAAAGACGGCATCGAAGCCTTTTTCTTTCAGTTCCTCCTCCGTTCTTGCAATCAGTCTTCCGGCCATGCCCCTTGAACGGTATTGTTCGTCTGTGCACACCGAACAGATATATGCGGCAGAAAGGATGTTTTCCCCAAGGCTAAGACGGTATGGCGTGGCAAAAAGCATGCAGGTCAGTTTACCTTTGTCGCTTGTGTGGAAGAATGTGTCGGGGGTATAGTACAGGTCGAAGAACTCGTCAATGAACTTTACCTTGTCTTTGAATGTCTTGTGCCATAATTCCTTGGCCTGTCGTTCTATGCTCATGGTATCAGGGTGTGTATGTGTTTCTCTATCATCCTGAATGGGTGATAGCTCAGTTTGGCCTGCCGCAAACCTTCCATTCCGAGGTCCTCCTCGCGGTTTATGTATATGTAGTTCTCCGGAAGATGCAGTGCAATCTGCTGGTTGATGATTGCGAAGGCCCCCTCTATGTCGCGGTCCGCTTTCTCTATATGAGTGTCGAAAGTATTGTCGTTTATCTTGCTGCCGAGGCTGAAGGCAACGATGCGGCCTTCTATCTTTATAGCCCCTCCGAATATGCCGAGCTGTTCGAAATTGTTCAGAAGAAATTCAATGACGCGCTTTTCGTTCAGGTATTCCTTTTCGGCTTCGGGATGTCTCTCTATGGATGATTTGCACCATTTTTCCTCCACTTCCATGCATTCGAAACAGCTGTCCCTGTCCAGTTGTTCGTACTGCCATGAGTATAGTTTGTTGAATTTGTTTATATGGTTGCGTTTGGCCTGCAGTTTCTTGCCCTTGAGGGTTTGAAGGTCTTCCCTCAGATACAGATAGTCGAAGAAATCCCTTTTTGCTTCGGAGCGGAATCTTTGTGCAAACCGTGAGGGCAGCTCTGAGTGTTCGCAGATGAAATGCAGGTTGTAAGCCTGCTCTTGGGCATCTTCTATTATGCGTTCTATTGCCTTGTCCATACCGTTCGGTCCTATGGGATAATGGTAACACAGGCTTTTGTTCCGCTCGAAATGTATGCGGGTGACAAGGCAGTTTTCCACAATGGCATATTGTCCGTAATAAAGGAAAGCATAGGCACAAAGGTTTGCAAAGGATGATTCTGAGTTTTGCAGACATTTGTATTTGTAGAATGAATCGAATATCTCTTTGTCTTGAGGAGTTACGTCTTTGAATACAATCATTGCAAATGGTTTTTTATTTCAAAATTACAAAATTATTTACCTTTGCAAAGTAAAGAGGAAGAAAAAGTACTTGTTTTATGGAGGTTGTCATTGACAGGGAGGCTGGTTTTTGTTTCGGTGTCGTTTCCGCAATAGAAGCCTGCGAAAGGCAGTTGAGACAGGATGGAAGTCTGTACTGCATAGGTGATATTGTTCACAACAGCAAGGAGGTTGAGCGGTTGAAGGCCTTGGGGCTTAGGATAATAGATAAGGATGAGCTGAATATGTTGGGTGGCTGCAAGGTGATGATAAGGGCTCACGGGGAACCTCCCTCGACGTATGAACTGGCCGAAAAAAGAGGGGTGGAGATAATAGATGCCACCTGTCCCATAGTGCTTAAGTTGCAGAGAGATGTCAGGCAGGGTTATGAGAGGATGAAGCGTGTAGGCGGACAGGTCGTGATATTCGGTAAACAGGGACATGCCGAAGTGGTGGGGCTTATGGGACAGACGGAAGACAAGGCGATAGTCGTAAGCTCCGAGGAGGATTTGGAGATGATAGACTTCAATCGGCCTGTGCATCTGTTTTCACAGACAACCAAGAACAAGGAGGACTTTGTAAGGATTGTGGGCTTGATAAGGGAGAGGATGAAGGCGGCGGATAATGAGGCAGGTTTGTTCGTGACGGATTCTATATGCAGAAGGGTTTCCTCTCGCAGCAGGACATTGCTGGAATTTGCCGACAAGGTTTGTGCCCTTTTGTTTGTCAGCGGCAGACAGTCCTCGAACGGCACCTATCTTTACAGCTTGTGCAGACAGCACAAGAAGGAAACGTATTTTATTTCATCGAAGGAGGACATAGATTTTTCTTTGCTGAAGGATTGCGACATAGTGGGCATAAGTGGAGCGACTTCCACGCCCATGTGGTTGATGGAGGAAATAAGGGATTATGTACTTGCGACATTTGAAGCTGATTGATTTCAAAAACATAAAGGAGTTCGAGACGGATTTTTCCCAGATAAACTGTTTTGTGGGCAATAACGGAGTGGGCAAGACCAATATGCTCGACTCCATATATTACCTCAGTTTCTGCAAAAGCTATTTCAGTCCGAATGACACTTCGTCCATAAGGGAGGGAGCGGATTTCTTTGCAATACACGGAGATTACGTGTTGAAGGGCACGACGGAACATTTCTCGTGTACATTGGAAGCCGACGGCAGAAAACAGATAAAACATTCCGGCAAACTGTACAAAAGACATTCGGAACACATAGGCCGTCTTCCGTCGGTGATGGTTGCACCCAATGACCAGAGCCTGATAACTGGGGGCTCGGAGAACAGACGCAGATTTGTGGACATAATAGTGTCGCAGCAGGACAAGACATATTTGAACAATCTCATCCGCTACAACAAGGCGGTGGAACAAAGGAACAAACTGCTGAAAAACTATCTGAAGACCCGTTTTCTGGACGAGACCGCCTTGGATATATGGGATGAACAGGCGGCCTTTTACGGTGACGACATACGGCAGAGACGCAGGGAGTTCTTTGCCGGCTTTGCCCAACCTTTCAGAAAATATTACGACTATGTGTCTTGTGCGGACGAACAGGTGGGACTGGATTACAGAACATACGAAGGAGGTTTGCTCGACTTGTTGGGCAGAAACAGGGAGAAAGACAAACTGACGGGCTATACCACCGTCGGAATACACAGGGACGAACTGGAGTTCGGCTTGAACGGAAGGCCGATACGCTATTATGGTTCTCAGGGACAGCAGAAAACCTTCCTGCTTGCACTTAAGCTGGCTCAGTTCGATTATCTTTACGAGCATTTGGGCTTGAAGCCGCTTTTGCTTCTGGATGATGTGTTCGACAAGTTCGACTTCCAAAGGGTGAACAAGTTGTTGCAACTTATATCGCAGCAGCATTTCGGACAGGTCTTTTTGACCGATACCCATATCGAGAGGGTTGAAAGCATAATTGCCGATGAGTTTAAGGACAAGACAAAAATATTCAGGCTGTGAACGGTAAGGACGAACAGAAGTACGGAAAACCATATGTTTCAAGAGGACCTTCCGAGGCAAGCGAAGCAAGCATCAAGACGGTTATGGCCCGATTCTTCAGGTCGCTGAACATAGATGCCGACTTTGAGCAGGAGCGTGTCGTAAAGGCTTGGGAGGAGATAACGGGAGAATTGATAAAAAAGATGACGATGAAGATATATCTTAAGGGAGGAGTGTTGTATGTGCATGTCAATTCCCCTGCATTGAAGTCGGAACTGATGATGGTCAGGACATCTCTGTGCGATAGGCTGAATGAACGTTTGGGAGAGAAAATGGTCAAGGCCGTATATATAAAATAGATATGTTGAGGAAGTTTTTGTCACGGGAATCCGTCAGGAATTTTATAGCCTTGTTTTCCACTGACGTATTGGTCAGGGGCGGTAATTTCCTGCTCATACCTGTCTTCCTTCTTCTTATGACAAAACAGGAGTTCGGCATATACGGTTATCTCTATACCTTCGCGCTCTCCATGTCTTTGGTTCTAAACCTCGGATACCACGCCGTAATACCCAAACTGTACATAGACAGCAAGGACGATGCTGAAAAACGCGGAACCATGCTTTTCACCATAACCGTTTTTTTGCTCTCTTTCATTGCAGTCGTTTATGTTCTGGTGGGAGTGACGGGAGCGGACGAAAGGTTCTTCTCTCTTGTGAACAGGGACGAACAGGCATCGCAGTTGAACTATTCACTTTACAGACCTTATCTCGGCATAGCTTTGCTGTCAATGGTGCTGTCCAACTTCATGACATATTATTTCATATCGGCCGAGAAGGTCAGAAAGATACAGACCTTTAACATTACGCGTTTCATATTGGTCAATGCCCTTGTGTTACTGGTCTTGGCTTTGAGCAGGGATACGGATGCGGCCTTGTTGCGTCTAAGCCTTACCTATGTGACGGAACTGACCTTGTGTGTTCTTTTTTCTTTCGGTTTGGTCCGGCAGTTCAGATATTCTTTCGACAGGAAATACATAATAAAGGTGGCGAAGATAGGCATGCCTCTTGCATGTACGGCCCTGATAAACGTTGTGGTCAATTTCGGAGACAAACATTTCGTCATGATTTATTGCGGAGCTGAAGTGCTGGGAGTATATACGCTCGCCTCCACCATAGCGGTCATACCGCTTATAGTCTATCAGTCGTTCAACTTCATATGGATTCCCAAACTGTTGAAACAAACCGACCTCGAAAGGATAAGGACAATGGCAAAAAAACATGCATTGCTCATTTTTGGACTTTTGACTCTGGTGTCGTTGCTTGTGATTGTGTTGTCGTTGTTTTTGTTCAAGGCAGGTTTGTTCCCCGAGAGTTATTTCGACATGATTCATATTCTCCCCATGCTGTTGCTTTCACAGGTTTTTTCGGCCTTGATTCTGTATTACTTCAATTTCCTCACGTATTTCGAGCGGAACTATATGGTCATAATCATTTCTTCCATTACAAGTCTTGTGGCCTATTGTCTTTTCGGTTTGGTCGCACCCCGTTACGGCGCAACGGGCATTGCCTTCGCTTCCATGACCGCCAATATTGCAGGTTTTGTCCTTTACTATCTTTGCAGCATGTATTATAT
>DXGG01000214.1 GCA_019114015.1 Candidatus Onthomorpha intestinigallinarum
ATTTTCACCCATATATGTTTTTTTATGATTAAACGGTCTGGATTGATATGCACACATACCAAAAACAGCAGGCATTCAGTCCCTTTCATGCCGGCATCGGGCCGCGCTACGAGAAGTGTAGTTGGATGCGGGCGGAAACGGAAAATCCCCGCCCGCGCAAAGCGGACGGGGAGAAAGCACGGCGTCGGCAGGCGCCCCGCCGCCACGGGTCAGGGCTCCACTGGTTCCGGTTCGGACTCGGCGACGTCGCCCTTGCGGACAAAGCGCACTCCCTGCTGCCCCACGGCCAGACGCGAACGCAGCCGGCTGCTCATGGTGAAGCGTACGCGCAAGTGCTCGATGGTGTCGGCGGTAACCTCGTCCGCCGTCTCGCAGGGCCGGCCGGAGAGCGTCAGGCGGAAGGAGCCCAGGTCGCCCAGGCGGACACTGTTGCCGTCGCGAAGGGCAAAGAGCACCTGCTCCTGAAGGGCGGAGAGCACGGCCTTGATGTCGTGTTCCGTCACGGTACAGCTGGCCGCTATCTTCTCGGCGATGTCCTCGAGCTGAAGAGGGGTCACGGGCGCCATCTGCGCGTACCACTTGGACTGCTTCGTAATGGGATTCTTCTTTACGGTAGGAATAAAGGTAATCATGGTCTTTTCGTTTTGTTTTAGGGTTAATGAATCGCGTGATATTGTCTCGGTGTGCCGTCGCCTTCCCGGGACTGGCGGCGGTCACAGTGCAAAGGTACGCCACCTCGACGCGCCGCTTCATCTTTAGCGCGCACGGGGCGGCGCGCCGCGCGGCCGCATGTGGCTCATACTCCGCTCATTGCCGGGGAGCGATTTTTTTCTCACTCAACTGGAAAAAGACACGTCCGCCGCGCGGCAGAGAGAGCAAAGAGGAAAAGAAAAAGAAATTTTTACTATCGGTGGAAACCATAGCTTTTTATGGAACAATGACTATACAAATGATCGTGAAATAATATTGCCCTTGTGCTGAATACACAACTAAATTATGTATCTTTGCAATCATCAATAAGAAATACCTATGAATAGGATAAAGGAATTATTATCAGTTAGGAGAATGAGCCAAACGGATTTAGCACGTCGGTTGGGCAAAAGTTTCAATACAGTCAATTTGTATGCGGCTAACAAGGTGCAACCGCCTATACCAGTTTTGTATAGGATAGCGGAAATATTGAATGTGGATGTAAGAGAATTATTATTGCCAAACAAATCAAACTAAAAAATGACAAAAGAAGAATTTTTCATACTTCTAACAGAAGAAGTCAAGACATATAAATCGTATCTTGAAACTGATAGCCAAGAATGGATTGTAAAAGGTTTTATTGATATCAATAAAAATGTTTACACAATCACCAATGATACAAAAGTTGTTTCTAAAATAATTGAGATATTACTTATTCCGAAGCTGAATAAATTTGCCCATGATAATGGTTTGAAAATGGAATTACCATCTAAGCAAAATTTTTATCCTGACTTAACTTTTAAGGATGATGAAGGAAATCTTTTTGCGGTTGATTTTAAGTCCAGTTATTATTCAGGAGAAAGTGTTAATGGCTTAACACTTGGCTCATATTGGGGATATTTTCGTGATAGAGATACCATAAAAAACATGGATTATACTTATAATTCCTATGTTTCTCATACCGTTTTAGGCATGTTATATAAACAACGTGTTGTAGATAATAACGAAAAGAAAGTCTTTTCTGTTGATGAGTTATCAGCTATCCATTCAGTCATTGAAAAATTTATTTTCTTCGTTCAACCAAAATGGAAAATAGCCAATGACATCCCAGGAAGTGGTAACACGAGAAATATCGGAGGGATTACTAATATTCAAGATTTAATAAATGGAAGAGGACCATTTTCTTCATTAGGTGAAGATGTCTTTAATGATTATTGGATGGGATATTTTAATAAAGTAGATGCAAGAACAGCAGGTATAGGTATCCCTAATTATCACAACTTGAAGACATATCAAGCGTACCTTGAATCTCAAGCCGCAAAACTGGATAAACTAAAAAAATAATTATGCGCACAATTATACCTCCTATAAAGTCACAAGGCATAAAGACTAAACTTGTGCCTTGGATAAATGATGTTATCCTCCGTTCTGGAATAGATATTTCAAAGGCTAATTGGATAGAGCCTTTCTTTGGAACAGGAGTTGTAGGACTAAATTCTCAATTAAAAGGCAAATTTATAGTTGGAGACACCAATCCGCATATTATAAATTTTTATAATGGCATTTTGAGCGAAGGGATAACCCCTACTAAAATGCGTGCATATCTTGAACGAGAATCTAAATTACTTTCTACTGCGGAAGAAGACGGGTATGCATATTATCGTGAGGTCAAAAATCGTTTTAACAACTCACACAATCCATTTGATTTTATATTTCTGTCAAGGGCTGGATTTAATGGTATGATGCGTTTTAATCGCAAAGGAGAATGGAATATCCCTTTCTGTAAAAAACCTAATAGATTCTCACCTGCTTATATAACCAAAATTTGCAATCAAGTCAGTTCCGTTCAACAAATTATTAAAAGCAAAGATTGGGAATTCAAGAATCAAGGTTTCATTGAAACTATTAAAAGAGCAAAAGAGGGCGATTTGATTTACTGCAACCCTCCGTATTTTGGTAGGTTTGTCGATTATTATAATGGATGGACGGAAACAGACGAAAGAAACCTATTCAATGCCTTATCTGAAACAAAAGCATTCTTTATCCTATCAACATGGCATCACAATGAATTTCGTGCTAATGAAATGATTGATAATTATTGGAACAGTTTCAACATATTGACCCAAGAGCATTTTTATCATAGTGGGGGACATATTGAAAATAGACATAGTATAATTGAAGCTTTGGTCTTTAACTTTGAGTTATCAGACATAGTCCCTACAAAGATTCAACGCCCTATCCAATATGACTTATTTGCTAATCAATCACGAGATGTTTGCCCTTCAATAGCTACACATTGATTTTAATATTCTGTTTTTGCTCAATTTTCCAATCATATTTCCCCTTTGCTACATCGCTAACCTCTTTGAGTGTATGGCGATGTTTTATTTCGTCAAAAGGCTGTCGGCTTTCCTCATAATTTCTTGCCCGTTCCGTGGTTCATCCAATCCCATACGATGTAGGCGTGTAGGTTGGTGGCATTGTCGCCGGGTATTCCGTAATGTCCCTCGTCATGATGGATGAACACTTTCTACGGCTGCTCCATAGTGGTATCTTACTTGATCATTATCATGCCCTCCTTGAGCGGAGTGCCGCCACGGACGATGGTCGCTTTGCCAGCATTCTTGTTCACCCGTTCACGGTCTTTGGTCTGCGTTACGCTGCCTGTCTTTTTATAATAGTCTGACAGTGAAGGCCTAATAGTGATGATACCCACATTTCAAAG
>DXGG01000215.1 GCA_019114015.1 Candidatus Onthomorpha intestinigallinarum
GGATTTCAACAGAAAAATGACGGAATTCAGCAGCGGTTGGCAAATGAGGGTAGAGCTGGCGAAAATACTTTTACAAAAACCTGATGTAATTTTACTTGACGAACCTACGAATCATCTTGACATAGAATCCATACAATGGCTTGAGAATTTTCTGAAAGTCTATAACGGTGCTGTCATTCTTGTTTCTCATGACAAAACGTTTTTGGATAATATTTGCAGCAGAACGATAGAAATAAATGCTGGAAAGATTTATGATTACAAAGTGCCGTATTCGGAATATGTCGTTTTGCTCAATCAGCGCCGAATGCAACAAGCGGCTCAATTGAACAACCAACAGAAACAAATAGCCGAGATAGAAAAATTCATAGAAAGATTCAGATACAAGGCCACAAAAAGCAAACAGGTACAGTCTCGAATAAAGATGCTGGAAAAGATGGACAAAATCGAGGTAGATGAAATAGACACTTCAAGCATTCATTTCAAATTTCCGCCAGCTCCGCATTCAGGCAAGACCGTTGTTGAAATAAAAAACCTGTCCAAAAGCTATGATGACAATAAAGTATTGAATGACGTAAGCATTTCAATTCAAAGAGGCGAAAAAGTTGCTTTCGTAGGCAAGAACGGTGAGGGTAAATCCACTCTGTCTAAAATCATAGTCGGTCAAATAGACGATTATCAAGGAACATTTAATTTGGGTTATCAGGTATCCATAGGTTATTTTGCACAAAACCAGGCAGCTTTATTGGACGGTGAAAAAACGGTTTATGAAACGATTGACGAGATTGCACAAGGAGAAGTAAGAACCAGAATCAGAAACATTTTAGGCAGTTTTTTATTTGATGAAAACGACATAGAGAAAAAAGTCAAAGTACTTTCAGGAGGAGAAAAGACGAGACTTGCTTTGGCAAAATTATTACTTGCACCTGTCAATCTGTTGGTTCTTGATGAACCGACAAATCATCTTGACATGGTGTCAAAAGACATTCTGAAAATAGCTTTGATGGCCTATGACGGTACATTGATAGTGGTCTCGCACGACAGAGATTTCCTTCACATGCTTACAGATACCCTTTACGAGTTCAAACATCATCAGGTCAGTCTGTTCAACGGTGATATTTTTGAGTTTATGCAAAACAAGCAATTGAAAGATCTGGATGAGCTGAACAGAACTGAAACAAAAGACAACACTGGAAACAAAACGGACAAACATGTCACGCAAAACAAGCTGAACTATCAAAAAAACAAGGAAAAAGAATCCTTGCTTAGAAAAATAAGAAATCAGATAAAAGCGACGGAAAATCAGATAGAACAATTAGAGAAGCAGATACACTCCATGGATTCCGAACTGTCCGATATGGATAACGCAAAAAACATATATGAGAATAATGATTTTTTTGTAAGATACGAACAGAGGAAACAAGAACTGTCCGATTGCATGCAAAAATGGGAAGAATTGCAAAATGAACTGGAAGAAAAACAGAATGAATGTCAGCAAAAAAATACTATAAAGACAATTTGAAACTTGCATATCCTATCATACTTTCGTCTTTGGGGCAGAGTATCGTTCAGTTTTTTGATACGCTAATGGTAGGGCAAGTAGGTAAAGAGCCTTTGGCGGCAGTTGCTTTTGCCTCTGCAATAATAGTGGTTGCTTTGGTTTTCGGACAAGGAATCGGAATGGCGCTTACACCTTTGGTTGGGCAGTCATACGCAAGAAAAGAGACAAGAAAAGTATCGCTATTGTTCCAAAATGCTCTTTCTCTCAATATCATCATAGGAACAAGCATTGTTGTTCTTTTATTGTTACTCATTCCCGTTTTGCCGCACTTGGGACAGGATGAAACAGTAATACGATTAGCCATACCCTATTTCATAACCACAGCAATATCACTTTTACCTGCGCAAATATTTCTCAGTTTCAGACATTTTATGGAAGGTGTGGGAAACACAAAGACAACGATGCAGATAATAATCAGTGCAAACATATTAAACATTCTGCTGAATTATATATTCATATTCGGAAAGTTTGGATGTCCTCCCTTAGGTGCATTCGGAGCAGGTTTGTCAACGCTCATCTCAAGATGCCTGATGCCGATAGCCTATTTTCTTTATGTTTACTTTCACAAGCATTACCGAAGATATTTCCTGTTTTTCAACAGAAAATCATTGTCGGCATATTGGCATAAAAGTCTTATGAAACTCGGTTTGCCGATAGCCATTCAGCTTACATTGGAAAGCATAAGTTTTACAATGACAACCATAATGATGGGATGGTTTTCAACAATAGTATTGGCAGCATATCAAATAGTGTTGACATTCATAACGATGACTTTTCAAATAGCTTGTGGAGTAGCAAGTGCAACAACAATTTTAGTATCACATTGTTACGGCAGAAAAGATAAAAACAATCTGGCAAAATACGCGAAAACAGGACTGCATCTTAGTTTTGTCTCAATGGGATTTTTCGCAACCGTATTCATACTGTTTCCACATCATTTGGCGGCATTTTTCAATAAAGACCCTCAAGTTATAGAACAAGCTGCAGAATTATTCATAGTTGCCGGATTCTTCCAACTCCTGGACGGAGCACAAGCAACACTGCTTGGAGCGTTGAGAGGCTTTAACGATGTGGCAAAACCAATGCTCTATTCTTTTATAAGCTACATATGCATAGCTTTGCCTACAGCCTATATATTAGGTTTTACAGCAGGTTTGGGACCATGCGGAGCTTTGGCTGGAATAGCAACCGGTCTGCTGTTTGCCTCAATATTCTATTATAGAAGACTGAACATTAGCATTAACAGAATAAAATAATAAACATGAAAAGACAAAAGTATGAAGGACTGAACGACAGTCAAGTATTGGAAAGCAGAAAATTGCATGGAGAGAACATTCTCACTCCTCCAGAAAAAGAATCTCTATGGAAGAAGTTTTTCGGAAAATTCAAGGATCCTTTGATAATAATACTGCTTATTGCCGGAGGCTTGTCAATGCTTATTTCATTTTATGAGTTTTTTGCCTCGAACGAAAGTTTCAGGGTATTTTTCGAACCATTGGGAATATTCGTTGCGATATTGCTTGCAGTCGGTTTGGCCTTTGTATTCGAAGTCAAAGCGGACAATGAATTCAAAATATTGAACAAGGTAAACGATGATGAATCCGTGAGAGTGATACGTAATTCCAACGTGACGGAAATTCCGAAGAAAGAGGTCGTTGTAGGTGACATACTTATAATAGAGTCGGGAGCGGAAGTGGCAGCCGATGCCGAACTGTTGGAGGCTACATCGCTTAAAATAGACGAGTCGTCATTGACAGGTGAACCGATATGTGAAAAAACCGTATCGGAAAAAGACTTCGACCCTGAAGCCACATTTCCGTCAAACCATGTGATGAAAGGAACAAAAGTGATGGAAGGACACGGCATATGCAAAGTGTTCGCCGTTGGCGACAAGACAGAAAACGGAAAAGTGTTCGAAGCCGCCCAAATAGATTCAAGCGTAAAAACTCCACTGAACAGACAATTGGACGGTCTTAGCAAACTGATAAGCAAAATAAGCTACTCATTTGCCATTTTGATAATAATCGGAAGAATGATAATCTTCTTCTCGACAAATGAAAGTTATACAAACATGGAACTTATGTCCTTCATCTTGCATACGGTGATGATAGCCGTCACTCTTGTTGTCGTTTCCGTACCGGAAGGATTGCCCATGGCCGTTACCCTGAGCCTCGCATACAGCATGAGAAAGATGCTTAAGACCAACAATCTTGTTAGAAAACTCCACGCATGCGAAACAATGGGGTCAACAACAGTAATATGCACCGATAAAACAGGTACTCTTACAAAAAACCAAATGAGCGTAAACCAATACGTATTCTTCCATGACGAAAAAGACGAAATTACGACAAAATTGCTCGAAGAGGGTATCGCCGTCAATTCCACCGCCTCACTTGACTTATCCGATG
>DXGG01000216.1 GCA_019114015.1 Candidatus Onthomorpha intestinigallinarum
AAAACTGGGCGCTGTCGCTTCCGCCAACTACATTTACCTCAACCCCCTCTCTACATGCATTTTTTCTGCCATCTTTTTGGGAGAGCAATTCACTGCGGTCATGATAGCCGGCGGACTGGCCATTGTAGCCGGCCTGTACCAAGCTGTACGCCGCTAAAACAACGAGAATGAACGGCGCACTGAAAAATGCACACATCCTCGACAGACAACAAAGATCCGAATACAATTCATAAATAAGCCCCACCAAGGCTCTTGGTGGCCAAACGCCATATGACCGGCGCCCCCGCAACGTCTTTCCGAACATACATAAAATCCGCTCCGAACAAATTAAAATGAGATTCGCAATGTATGTTTCAAGGTTTTTTTGTAATCTTGGAATATCTTTTTTAGTGCCTTATACAAAGGACTTTGGGAGAATTACCCAATTTTGAGGTAATGACTTGGCAACTATGCAATCTGCTGCGTTCTACCTTGAATTGCTTTCAAGTAACTCGTTTCTGTGTACAAAAATAACAGAATAGTCCGATGCACACAAGGTACATCAAAGAAAAAGTTCGACTATTTGTTTAGTTTGTTTAATCGCATTACAATCGAAGTTTGACTTCTACCCATTTTGTTTGCAATATATTTGACACTCTTACCTTCATTGTGCAGTTTCAATAAAAATTGGTCTGCACTTCTTGTCCATCTTTTATTGGCGTTAGGGTGCTTTACATAGCTTTCTTCTGACACCTTTTCGGGGTGCAAGAATTCATCCACAAATACAGACGGGAAACGCTTATCGTATAATACAAGCGTTTTTACCTTAGCCCTTGTTATTGCAACATAGAATAATCTTCTTTCTTCTCCGTATGGGAATTGGTCGCTCTTAGTGAGCACATAGTTAAGCACAGGGTCGTCACTCACCTGTGATGGGAAACCGTATGTATCTTTATTGCATTGTAAGAGTATTACATAATCCGCTTCAAGACCTTTTGACTTATGTACGGTTAAAAACTCTATTTTTCGTCCTCCTATCACATAGTAGAATCTATTACCCTCTTTAATTGATTGGTACATAAAAGAGAGGTAGTAATCATCAAAAGAGTAACGCCCCAATAGGAATATTGATTTATCCGATGGAATAGAAGCCACAAGTTGCCCTATCGTATTGCAGTAATCTCGTCTATCATAAGTATAGAATTCCAACTCGGTTCTCATTTCTGAGCTGAACGAATGGATACTCTTTTGTATTTGGGCTTTATTGCGTTGTATAAAGTTCGACGATAAAGAAACCAAAGGCTCTCCAAACCTGTATGTAGTTTCAATCTTGTTTATCTCCGTTGCTCCAAAATATTCGGGGAATTGATTGAATAGAGCCATATCACTTCCCGAAAAACGATAAATAGACTGCCAATCATCACCCACACAATACAACTTTGCAGGAGGATTACCCTCTCGCAATACTTTCAAGAAGTTGTAACGGTCAACAGAAATATCTTGAAACTCATCCACTATGATATAATCATATTCAACAGGGTTTGAAGTACGACATATCTCAGTGGCTTGAAGAATAGCATCGGTAAAATCAATTTGGTTACTATCGCTTAACGCATTTATGTAGCGTTCATATACAGGTTGAAATATATTCTTGATGATAAACACACTTCGTTCATCATCTGCATTTTTGGCTTGTTTCAAAACCTCTTTAACTGATTTACAACTTGATTTTACCAATGTAACGAAAGTAACAACAAGTCGTATAAACGCCTTTTCCTGCTTGCTGCCTTTGGGTAGTACTAAATCGTATAACTCCTCATCGGTCTTTTCTTGAATTGGTACACCTGCTTCAGCTAATAGTTTACGGAGTTTATCCCTAATATCAGAATAATGGAAATCTGCACTTGATGTCACTAAAAGTTGTGTACCAAATTTCTCGTGAGCCGCTTTTTTCCAAGTTATACCATCATTGTATTTCTGATTGGCTTCTTCGTAGGTTATACCCTTGTCTTTTGCGAACCAAGCAGGAACAAGCCCGTGTTCATCAACTCCGAAATGTTCAAGATAGATGCGTTTGGTTACTCCTCCTTGCTTAAAATATATTGAGAAGTCGGGACGATATTGTGAGTGCATCTCATCTGCTAATTGATGTTCGTATGGTTCTTCATATCTGAATTTCACTCCCAGCGAGGACAAAGCAAAACATATTTTTTGTTCTTGTTCACTTCTCACATATATGGCTCTGCCGTCCATATCGGGGAACATCGCCTTTAGCTGCACATTCTTTTGCTCTGATAATTGCTCTCGTCTTTCATTCTTGCGTTGTTCCCAATCGGCTTCATTCGTTTGGTAATCAATAAAGTATTCCACTATACTTTTCTTGAAAGACGATTTATCTAATAATTTGTGATATATATCAACAAACAATGAATCTGTATTGTCGCAAATCGATGGTTTTGTGCCTGTTGTTTTGCCGATAATATCAATGGCTAACTTATGGAATGTGTAACCTTTCAATCCATTGGTCGCCATTCTTTCGGTTAGTTCGGCTGCTGCTTTGTTCGTGTAACTGATTAGTAATATTTTATGAGGTGCAATGCCTTTTACTTCCGTCAAGTATTTGACTTTTCCCACAATAGAAGAGGTCTTTCCGCTACCTGCACTACTAACGACCAAGCAATTATCTTCCTCTGAAACGATTGAACGTCTTTGTTGCATGTCTAATGGATATTTTAGACAATGGTCGAAAAAATCTTTATGAGTGTCAAGCAAAAATGTAATAACGCCCTCATTATGCTGTTTTACAAGTTTATTGATGGCTCCAAAATCATTGATGAATTTGGAAATGTTTTCAGATGGAGTGATTTTAAAGGCTTCAAGTTTCTTCAAAAGAGAATATGCCTCTTGAAAATGTGATTTGTAATGATTTATAAAATCTTGTTCTTGCGTTGCAGAGATTATCTTGCCATAAAAGCCATTGTTCAAGTCGGTAGGAATATCTATAAACTCTTTCTCATTGAGAGTAGATAATCTATCTTTTGCTTGCTCATAGTTTGATTTCTCGCTATATGAAGATATCTGACTGAACTTTTCTGAAAGTGCATTGACTTGTTTTTTTAGGCGTATTCGTACCATTGCCATCACGATAACCGAAATCGCAATTATACAAATCATCATAATAAACAATGGCTGCATATTAGAAGTAATATTTATCTGAATCTTTCAATCCATCTATAATCATCCCCTTTGGTACTCCACTGAAATTTCCACATATCGCCTGTGTTATCGTTTATAAGATAGTATTGATACATACTTGTTAGTGGCTGAATAGAGAATACACACCTTTCGTTATTTTCTACTAATTCGTTTTTATTGATAGGAATACAAAATAGGTTGTCTAAATCTTGTGTACTATATTGAACTTGCCATAGTCGCCCATTATATGAGTCTAACAATATAAATGTCCACATATTTTGAGTAGCAAACATCTGGAATCTATTAGTCCAATTTGAAGATTTTTCAGGATATGCAAGAGAAAACATATTGATAGGTGCAGCAAACATATAGTCTTCCCCCTTGACACTAAACTGAACTTGCCAATTCTTACCTGTATATGTATCAAGCATTATGAAAGTCCACATATTCTGTGTCTCATAAAGGCGAAATCTACCTTCTCTATCTCCTAAAATTTCTCTTGCACTACAAATTTCCCAAGACTGACCATCATCTTGAATTTGTTGAACTTCACCTGTCATCGTATTTAAACGAAGTTGATTATGGTAGTTCTGAGTCTTATATACCTTATATATTTGAGCATACGATGTAGCAGCGATAACCATAAAAACAAGTAATGCAATAAGCTTTCTCATAATCAATAGTTCCGTTTATTGAAAATTAAATATCCTCTAAATCCTTTTGGATTTTTGTTTCTACATTTTGAGTATCACGATAACGAATTACGACCATACCCTCATAGACACCAGAAGTCTTTTCTATTGATAAGTCTATATCTCCACCTGTTACTTCCCATGCACTGCCCCACACAACTGTCCCTTGATGGACTTCTGCCATTAAAGCGGTATTAGAATCTGAGTGAGCGGGATTCTTTTCTTTTGAAATAGTTGGGTTACCATATTTGCGAGTATATAAATCCTTATAATAATCGTAAGTATTAACAAGTGTATTCCATTCACCACTTGGGTCAAATAATACGGCTACAGCAAACACACTTTTACCATCATCAGTGGCTGTTACGCCTATAGTAGCATTACGACCAGTAAAATCTCCCATAAACAAAGCAAGATTGTTTTCACTGCCAATAGATGTAAATCCTTTGCTTTTTAACTTTTGACAGAATTCAGTCATACTTCCCTCAATGGGAATTCCTTTAAACGTAAGATGTTCCGAACTGCTTTGAGCATACGATGTCAAAGTAATTACCGTAAATACGAACGATACAATAAGTTTTCTCATAATCTGTTATATTATTTAAATCGTTTATTACTAACATAATCCAACCAACGAAGAAAGCGTGGCACTGCAATGCTACGTCTTAGTTCGGAGGTCCTGAGAAAACCCTGTGTACAGATGTAGTAATAGCAGCCCACGCTATAGCGTGAGAACCACTATGCTACCCTTGTACACAATTCAGAAATTTCTCAGGTTTCCGTTCTACAAGATAAGCATACCGCTTCTTCTTTTTCGTATGTCTTGGAAAGAGTTACCTCAATCCAATACAAAAGTATGAAAAATCCGTGATATTCCTTAAATCATCACGGATTTTTTTGATTTACAGTTTCATACTCCTATTCTGTCTTGGTTTCGGTATTCCGATAGCTTCTCTAAACTCATTCATTTTCTTTCTGAACCAGTTCACGTGAGAAACCCCGTCTATCTTGAAATCGAATTTACCGTTTTCATCCTGTTTGATGGAGCAGACGGAATGTCGGGTATCAAAACTTCGGTTAAACTCGGAAGAATAGAGTTCACCTTTTATCCCGACCTCCTTGAACTCGCACAGTCTTCTGATTATTCCGTCATTGAAACCCAAACGTTCACGTAGGAAGTTTACCACAGGTACAAGCTTCTCCACATACAGAAAGTAGCGTCTGACAAAATCCGCAAACTCCGACAGCTTGCGGTGCTGTTGCTCGTAAGCGTTTCTTATTTCCTGTATCTGCTTGGCTTGTTGCCGTTCCCGTTGTCGGGCTTCGTTTTCAAGTTCAAGGATGCGGTCTTGCAAGTCCTCGTTCCTGCGTTCCAACGATTTCATCTTTCCACTTCCGAAAAGAGAACCCACACTGCTCGCAAGGGCGGTTGCAGTATCGGTGGCTGCGCATTTGAGTTTGTCAGTACGGATTTCCGCTTTTACCTGTTTCAGTTCCTCCTGCGCCTCGGCTTTCTTCTCCTGTAACAGTCTGGTTTCGGTTTCAAGGGTTTCATTCTTCTTTTTCAAGTCCCTATAATACTGCATGGTGGTGGTGTGCCGTGCTTCCGAACCCCGTACCCCACGCTGCAATCCGTATTTCGCCATCACCCTTGCGTAATTGTCGTGGTAGGCGACCAAGACCTGGCGGTTGAACAGGTCGTCGGCACACAAACGGACGGAATTTGTTTTCTTGCGGTACTTGCGCTTGCCATCAGCCTGTTCTTTCTTGGCTTTGCGCCTTTCACCCGTCACGATGGGAACAACGGCTGCGTGGATGTGCGGAGTCTTCTCGTCCATGTGCAGATGTGCGGCAACCACATTGTCTTTGCCGAATGTGGCTTGCAGCCATTGGATGCTGTCGTTGCACCATTCATCGAGTTCTCCTTTTTCCTGTATGTTCATCATGTCCTCGTGCGTACCCGACAAGACTACCCGAACGACACGGACTTGGTCGTGTGTGATTTTCCGTCTGATGCCTGCCGTTTTCAGTCTGTGTGCTATCGCTTCATCCCTGCCGTGAATGCCATCGGGGTATTCGACAAGCACCCTGTTCAGGTGTGTCCTTGTCGGGTCTGCGTTTTTAGGTATTATCTTTCTCTCTATATGGTCGGACTGCGTGGTGTCCGATGTACCCTTTGCTTTCTTTATGTCCAATGAAAAATATCCCATATTATTCCTGTTTTTGCGGTTATCGTTATGTTTCTTCTCTCTGCCTGTGGCATCGGCTCACAGGGTTTATTATGCAAATGAACCCTTGCTGTACTCGGCATAATCCAAACGAGTTTGGCTTCTGCCCTCGTTTGCACAGGGTTACCAAAGGGATTTCCCTTTGGCTCGATAGGGTGTTTTTAGCGTTACGGAGTAATGCGTGAAGAAAACGCCCTATTGAGCTATGGTATTTCTGTCTAAATACCTTGGGAGAGCGGACGTGCATATTACAGATGAAATCCCCCTTTCTTTTTCGGTGGCTGCATCATCCGCCTTGCGGATTGGACTTGCTTCTTCTCCTTTATCGGCTCTGCCGATTGGGACAAGGGCTTACCGCACAGGTAGTCGTTCAAGTCCTTATAATCACGATAGTACATTGACTTGTCAAGCATCCGTTCCCCGAACTTCTCTTTCAACTTCTTGCAGGTGTTCCGTCCTGCCGTGTCGTTGTCAAGGAAACAGCCGATTCGGGTGTAGGTCTCCAATATGCTTTCCGCTTTTGCAAGATTGGAAACGGAGTTCAATATGATATAGTCCTGTGTGTCCAATCGCGGGTGTTGCGGATTGTTTTCTACTCGGATGGTAAAGAATGAAAGGTAATCCATGAACCCCTCGAACAGGTAACACATACATCGTTGTCCGCCCTGCTGTCGGATATGGGTGATGTCTTTCGGGGCGACACATCCCTTGAAGTATCTGTTGCGCACTTCATATCCTCCTGCCCTGTTCGGAAAGCCGATGGCAAAATAGGGTTTGTCGGCATTCATAAACCGAAGCTCCCTGCATTCTCTTTTGGCAAGTCCGATGTTTATTCCCTTTTCTTGCAGATAGGCTGTAAGAGCAGGAGAGGACAACTCACCAACCCTTAATCCCTGATAAGGCTGATTGTCGGAATGCTGTCTGCCAAAAGAGAACGATGCAGGGCGGATGTATGCTGTCCGCTCCTCTATGCGTTTCAGCAGATAGGCTACATCTTCCGAATGGTAGAGTTCCGCTGCCAATGCGAGGATGTTTCCGCCTTTGCCGATGCCGAAGTCGTACCATTTTTCAAGCTCGGTGTTTACCTTGAACGATGCGTCCGTTTCTTCCCGTAGCGGTGATTTATACCACAGGTCCTTGCCTTGTTGCTTTACAGGTGTATAGCCCAGACTTTGCAGATAGTCTGCCAGTTTGATTTGTTTTACATCTTGGATTGTCATATTACATACGGTTTTGAAGTTGATGAAAATTTGTTGATTTGATGAATTGTCGATGTAATATATTTATATACAGACTTATAACCTCTCAACATCTTCTCAACAAACCGCTCGCCAAAAGAGAAATCAACAAACGGGTGTCGGTGGTCTCTCAACTTCTCTTTTGGCTTGTTGAGATTTTATTGAAAACGTATATCGTTTATTGTCAGAGTATTTATACCCATATTCAACAATTCAACAGAAAAATGATAATATTACAAGGATTCAAGTTGCTCCCTTGCGACGGTGTAGAAGCGTCCCACTCTCCTTATCGGCTCATACCGACACTCCCGATTGCAGTTGAACTGGCAGGTGGTATAAGTCAGTCCGTTTGGCGCAGGAGTCAGTTTCCAACATTCCTGCAACACTTTTCGGACTTGGTGTTTCTCCACCTTTACCTGTGAGTGTACCAGCAAAAGAAGAATGTCACTGTAACAGAAAGAGAATGTATCCGTGCCGACACTGTCCATGATGTCAAGGACAAGTTCGTGCATCTCTATCTCCAACCGGTTGCGGTTGCTGCGGAGAATCTTCTGCAAGGCTTCTGTATGCAGCAATGTGGGGTTGAACCACATCCGGCTTTCCTTATTGGTAGATAGCTGTCTGTGTTGCAGGAAATGAAGAAAGGCGGGTATCTCCGCTTTCAGCTTTTGCAGGAAGTCGGTATCATCGGACTGCAAGCGGTCTATCTTGCGCACCCAATAGCGTGTTTCCCCTGCGTCTATGATTACGGGCAGATACTCGTTGTTGGAACACAGCACGAATTTGGCGAAGAACGCAATCTCGTCACGGTCTTTGCCTTTGGCTTCCACCTTGTAGGATAAGGTAGTGCTAAGATTCTTCAACCGTTCGCTGTCCTCCCTGCGGTTGAGCAACACCTCATCCACCATGATAAGCAACTTGCCAGCCCAGTCGGAATTGAACTGGCTGCGGAAATCCTCGTTGGTATTGAAAGTCACGTTGTTTCGGAAAAGGGCTTTCAGAAAGTTCAGGAAGGTGCTTTTGCCCGTGTTGCGCTCTTCTGATACCAACAGCAGGATAGGCAACTTCTGAATCGGTTGCAGGTAGAGCAGTTGCAGATAGTCCATCCCCAACTCGTATTGTTCCCTGAAGATGTGCCGTACCAAAGATTGGATATGCGATAAATCGCCCTCCTGCGGTCGGTGGTCTATCGGTTCGTAGAGGTTAAGGAACTTGCCGACCACGGAACGGTAGCCGATGTGTTCGGGTACGGTGCAGAAGCCGTCATACTTGGGAACGCTGCCGATGTAATCCTTGCCGTAATCCTGTCGCAGGGTCTCGTTGTTCCATGCGATGCGTTTCTTCATATACCCTCCGTTCAGTCTCGGTTGCTCCACAATCTTGTAGAGCGTTGTCCCGACACGGATAAATTCTTCCTTTGCCATGCCGCCATCCGATGGCGGTCTGTGGCTGTCCTGTTGTTCGATAGCTGACATAATCAAATGGTTTTAAGTTTGAAAATTACCAGCCGCAAAAATATAATCAATTATCGGATAGGTTGTTATGCAAAACACGGCAGAGTGGTGACAAATAGCCCCCGAAACAAAAACTTTCAATGGTTTGGGGCAGGAAACGGGTTGTACAAACGGAAAAACTCCCGAAAAGCGAATGTCGGATTACACTTTTCGGGAGAAAAACCAGAGCGTCTGTCGTTCTGTCGTACCGACTTAATGAATTACTGACTTACCGAGTGAATAATGTCAGGCATTCAGCTACGAGAAGTATTCGGATTTGGATATACCGATGGTATTCAGCGAGAAGAAGATGCTTGTTTTCTCTTTTCGCAGGTACAGTCTTTCAAGAACGGCATTGCGTACC
>DXGG01000217.1 GCA_019114015.1 Candidatus Onthomorpha intestinigallinarum
TATTTTGTAACCGAAGGCATAAACCTTTGCAAGGAAGAGGTAGCAACGATGCCGTATTACGCGACTATGAACATCAAAAGCGGAGAGGCCCGCACGGTTGAGATAGTTGCGGACGCGATACCTGAGGGATACAGCGCAACATTGATAGACGGAGACGAGGAGATAGAGTTGACAGAAGGCATGGTTTACACTACGGACATAGCGAGCGGAGAGAATGCGGAGAGGTTCAAGTTGTTGATAGGCGAGAAGAACGTATCGTTGGAGAGTGCCGAGGCAATAGAGAACCTTATCCAGGTAAGCAACACCGGACGCAGGGTAAACATATCGGCACAGGGTGCGATAGAGGCTGAGGTTTACAATGCTTTGGGACAGAAGGTTTACTCAACGACAGACAACAACTTTACTTTGGACGGAGTTTCAGCCGGCGCATACGTGATAAAGGTAAGCAATGGCAAGAGCGTCAAGAGCGCAAAGATAATCGTTCAATAGCATAATATCGTTATCAAATCATTATGGGAGGAACATTTCTACATGGAATGTTCCTCTTTTTCTTTGTGAAACAATTTATATGTATATTTGCATGTATAAATATGTATAAAAAAGGAGGTGTGTTATGAAAAAAATTACAAGAGTTTTTTTGTGTATGTCGATGTTGCTCTGCACATCTTTTGTCTATTCGCAGCAACAGACTGTTCCCGACACAATTCGGAGTGAAGCCGATTTTTGGGCAATGTCTCCGGATGGCAATTATATACAAATGGTTTCTTTTACGCTGACCGATTCTAATAGAACTATTGGTGAGAATATGACAGAGTTTACTGGAAGCTATGACGGCAATGGCAATGGTATAGGATGTAGCATTGAAAGAAATTATCCACTTTTCCCTCCTATAAGCGGAACAGTGAAAAATCTTGTGGTGCATAATGTCACCGTTAAGGGCGTATTGGACAATTCAGGTATAATTACTTCCCATCTGAAGGAAGGAGGTCTTATCGATCATGTCATGTTGAGCTATATAGGAATTTACAATGGAAAGAACACCGGAGGAATAGCAGGATTTATGGACGGCGGTACTATACGTTTTAGTTCGGTTGCTTCCATTACCGTTTCGGATACGGTTGATCTTCAAGGGTCCATAGGTGGAGGAGGAATAGTTGGATATATGAAAAAAGGTAACATATACAACTGTGCTGCCGCTTATGGAGGTTATCATCCCAATGCAGTAGCGGGTATAGTAGGACTTGTGGACAATACCAATGATTCTGACACGACAGTGATAGAGTCTTGTTGGTGGTCTTCATTGATACAAGACAGCGTTTTAAAAGGATTGACGGTAGGAACGACAGGACATCCCGGAATGATGTCGGCAATAGCCAATGTATTGAATGCGGATAAAGATAATGTGACGATAAAAAACTGTTATGCAAAAACACAATCTCAAATTCCTCTTTCCGCAACTAACAATGAGGCAAATAACATTCCTGAAAACTGTTATTCTCAAGCGACAACAAATTTTTCTTATTCGCAACTTGTAGATTCTCTTAACTCCGGAATGGATGTGCCGTCTTTTTTACTTTTAAACGATACAACTATTACTCTGAACAGAGGTGAACTTATGTACACGACCAAGGACGGCTCTTTCAGAAATGACTCTACTTGGGGAGGTTACTCCTATTATCCTTCTATATTACAGGAAGTACACATACGCCACCAGTTGGATATACCGGGTGGAGAAACCATGATAGTTCCTGCTTCTGCGGTTGTGATTGTGGAGGATGAGGCTTGGACAACGATAGAAGACGGAGCAAGTCTTTTGTTGTGCGGAGACAACAGGGAAATAACAAATGTAAAGGTAAAGAAAACTCTTTCAGGCGATAAATGGAATTTTATCGGATTTCCAAATGTAGAGAATGTATCACCGCTTGCAAATGTCGATTATGACATTTGGGCTTTGCCTTTCGATTATGCGTCCAACGAATGGGATGAGGATAATTTCTTGCATTGGACGGCTCAGATACATGATACCGTTTCAAGAGGCAACGGCATATTTGTATGGCCGGCGAGCGACGGTGACATAACGGCCGAATCGGATGGCAGTCATATCGAAAAAAACATCGTTGTTACAAAAAATATTCAGGGTTCTCTTAACGGAAACGGTTATTGGATGGCATTGGCCAATCCTTATTTGGGAAAGTTGGATGTAGCTAAGTTTATCGATAATCATAATGATCAACTTCAAGGACAAGGCATTTATATTTATAATGGTATCGATTTTACTTTTGAAACGGCAGGTGAAATACCTGTCGGCGAAGGTTTCTTTGTCAACATGGTAAATAATGGCAGTCAGACAATAAACTTTCAACCTTCTCAAATGGTCGGATATCCTTCCACGGAAGCCAAGGCTGTTGCAAGGGAGAAGGAATATGTAAGGGTCTCTGTTTCTACGGACGGTTACAAGGTTCCGGTTATGATATGTCAGAATGATTTGGCAGGTCAGGAGTATGACATATTCGATGCTAACAAGATGTTCGGAGACGGCAGTGTTGCGGAGCCTTATTTCGTGACCGAAAGCATAAACCTTTGCAAGGAGGAGATAAAGAGCATGCCGTATTACGCGACTATGAACATCAAGAGCGGAGAAGCTCGCACGGTTGAGATAGTTGCGGACGCGATACCTGAAGGATACAGTGCAACCTTGATAGACGGAGAAGATGAGATAGAGTTGACCGAAGGCATGGTTTACACTACGGACATATCGAGCGGAGAGAATGCGGAGAGGTTCAAGCTGTTGATAGGCGAGAAGAACGTATCGTTGGAAGAAGCCGAGGCGACAGAGAACCTTATACAGGTAAGCAACGTAGGTCGCAGAGTCAACATATCTGCACGTGGTGCGATAGAGGCTGAGGTTTACAATGCTTTGGGACAGAAGGTTTACACGACGACAAACAACAGTTTCACATTGGATGGAGTTTCGGCCGGAGCATACATCATAAAGGTAAGCAACGGCAAGAGCGTCAAGAGTGAAAAGATAATTGTTCAATAGTATAATAATAGAGTGTTATCAAATCATTTGAGGGGCGTTCCTTATAGGGGATGCCCCTTTTTTTGTACATTTGCAATTGGAACATAAATAGGTAGGGGCATGGACGGTTTTCTAAATACCAGGATAGAATATTTGAAAGGTGTTGGAGAGAAGAGAGCCGGGATACTCAACAGAGAGTTGGGTATCTTTACCTTCGGCGATTTGCTTGAACATTACCCGTATCGTTATGTTGACAAGACCAAATATGTCAAGATAAGGGATATAGGCAGTGACGATGTTTACATTCAGGTTGTTGGCAGAGTAGTCGGCAAGGAGCTTGTTCAGGGCAAGGGTCAAAGGCTTGTGATTCGTTTTGCCGATGAGACGGCGGCGATAGATCTTGTGTTTTTCCGTGGATTGAAGTGGATAAATGACAGTTTTGTCATAGGCAGGACTTATGTCATCTTTGGCAAACCTACCCTTTTCAATGGTTCGTTTAACTTCGCTCATCCCGAGTTCGAAACTCTTGAAGCTCACAAAAAAGGTTTACAGCAGGTTCTTTTTCCTATGTACACAACAACAGAAAGAATGAAGAACAGTTTCATCAATTCTAAGACAATGGCAAGGTATGTGTTGGACTTGTTGCTGTTGTGTGACAGAAAAATAGAGGAAACACTTCCTTCTTACATACTTTCGACCTATAATCTCATATCGAGGCAGAAGGCATTTGAGCAGATACATTTCCCGCAGAGTGACGAACAGTTGACCTTTGCAAAGATAAGGCTTAAGTTTGAGGAGTTGTTTTACATGCAGTTGGAGCATCAGTACAACAAAAGCCGCAACACCCGTAGCAGTATCGGTTTTGTTTTCTCCAAGGTAGGGGACAGTTTCAATGATTTCTATTACAATCATCTGCCATTCACTCTCACCTCGGCACAGCAGAGAGTAGTCAAGGAGATACGCAACGACATGCGTTCCTCTCATCAGATGAACCGTTTGTTGCAGGGGGATGTGGGTAGCGGCAAGACACTTGTGGCATTGCTTTGCATGCTCATAGCCAAGGACAACGGTTATCAGTCTGCAATCCTTGCACCTACCGAGTTGTTGGCGCAACAGCATTACAACAGCATAACGAATTTTCTTGAAGATATGCCGGTGAGGGTTTCTCTTCTGACAGGAGCCACAAAACAGAAGGAACGGAAAGGGTTGTTGAAGGACTTGTCCGAAGGGAGTATAGACATATTGATAGGTACCCATGCCATATTGGAGGATAATGTTTTGTTTTCCAATCTCGGTTTGGCAGTGATAGACGAACAGCATCGTTTCGGGGTCGAGCAGCGGTCTAAGATGTGGCACAAGAATACCATAGCTCCTCATGTATTGGTCATGACCGCAACGCCCATACCGCGTACTCTGGCCATGACTGTTTACGGTGATTTGGATACGTCCGTCATAGACGAGTTGCCGCCCAATCGCAGACCCGTCAAAACCATGCACATATATGAAAAGGATACGCACGATTTGTTTGGGTTCATGCGTCAGCAGATAGCCGAGGGCCGACAGGTATATGTAGTATATCCTTTGATATATGAAAACGAGAAACTTGACTTGAAGGATCTTATGGACGGTTACGATGTGATAGCGGACAACTTCCCGTTGCCGCAATATCAGATAAGCATAGTTCACGGGCAGATGGATTCTCAGAGCAAGGAGTATGAAATGGACCGGTTCAAACGCGGCATAACCGATATAATGGTTGCCACTACGGTCATAGAGGTTGGGGTGGATGTTCCCAATGCGACCGTTATGGTAATAGAGAACGCGGAACGTTTCGGACTGGCCCAGTTGCATCAGTTGAGGGGAAGGGTTGGCAGAGGCGCTCAGCAGAGCTACTGCATACTGAAGACGAAACATGAACTGACGACAGAAGCACGCTTTAGGATAGAGACCATGTGTAGAACCAATAACGGCTTTGAGATAGCTGATGCGGACCTGAAGCTCAGGGGGCCGGGGGATGTTGCGGGAACACAGCAGAGCGGTGTGTTGGATTTGAAGATAGCCGATATAGTGAAGGACAACCTTATGTTGGTTCAGGCCAGAGAGCTTGCGGTGAAAATAATTCAGGAAGACCCGCAATTGGTGTTGGACAGGAATGCCTTGCTACGCAGGCAATTGTTTGAGCAGAGAGAACAGAAGGATTTCTCGCGTATTTCTTAGCTTGTCATTACTCACAAGTGATTATTTACAATGATTTTACAGCCTTTAAAATACTCTTTTTTGGGTATTGCAGAGCTTTTTTTGTCCTTATAATTTTGCAGACGAAAATTTTATGGTATTAATCAAAAAAAGTGAATTATGAGATTGAAGATTTTTTTTGCAATGGTTCTCGTCGCTTTGTTGGCTTTGTCTTGTGAGGACAAAGAAAAGGAAAATACGGTTGATTGTTCCAAAGCAGTTGCAGGTTTGTATGAAGGAAGCATTTCTCTTTCTGTCATGGATCAAGAGCAGGGCTCTTTTGACGCAAAGGTCAGAATAGATGCACGAAACGACAATACCGTTAAGGTTACATTGGTTGGCGGAGTGGGAGAAGGAGCAATGCGACTTGGGGAAATTTCGGTGGAAAACGTTAAGGTTACCACAAATGACCAAGTGACTTATAACTTGGTGGAGACGGCCGTGAATACAACCGTTGAACAGGTAGCTTATACCGGTACTTTAAAAGGATTTGTTAAAAACAATAAAGCAGAAGTGACCTTTACCGTAAAACCGGGAGCAATGCCTATGGATGTATGTGCAAAATTCACAGGTGAAAAATAATTGACCGATGAATTTCCGTTCTGTCCTTATGATGGGAATAACAGTTTTTTTATTCCCATCATGTGAAGGTGTTTTTGACGACATGTACGATGAACCTCGAAATGAAAAAAACGAGGCATTCGGTTTTGTTGCCGTCAATGGCAACAAGGGTACTGTTTATATAGATGCTACATCCTATTCATTGTGGACGTATATAGATTTTCATACTAAAACGATTGACACCGTAAGTATAGGAGTAGGAGCAGAACCTAAAGATTGGGACATCGCAGTGCATAGATACGATGCTAAAACAAATGGAGGTTCTGTCTTACAGACCAATCTTGTATCTCTGGATGATGTGAATAAAATTTCTCATGTGAATGAGGAGCATTTTGTTTCTGATGTGTGGTCGGAGGTCGTGGTCGATATGTCCGGAATGATGGACGGTAATATAATATATTCAGAAAGTTATGTCAATGAGGTGCTTTCAAAATGGTTGGACGTGAACACCGCTACCATGCCTCCTGTTTATACCTTGTCAGGAAAGGTCTATTTGATTAAGTTGAGTGACGGTACATTTGCGGCCGTCAGATTGTCGAATTATATGAATGATGCGTCGGTCAAGGGATTCATGACCATAGATTATGTTTATCCATTGAATTTGGGGAAATGTCAAGAATAATACTTTTTTGCTTTGTCGGATGCTTGTTTTTGAATGTAACCGTGGTCGCACAGAGTGTTATATACGGAACGGTAGTTGACAAATATGATAATCCGTTAGACGGAGCCAATATAGTTCTAAAGGGGAAAGGCAATGTTGGTACTGTTACGGATAATAAGGGCAGATATAGTTTGATATTGACTGTAAAGGATAGTTGTACATTGCTTGTGACATACATCGGTTATAAGGATGTCGAACGAAAGATTTATGCAGGACAAGGTGAGTCGTATTGTTTGGATTTTGTTTTGCACGAAGATGCACGGAAGTTGAATACCTTTGTTGTTACCGGGACCAGAACACCTAAATTGCTTAAGGACGTTCCCATCGTCACAAGAGTGATAACTAACCATGACATAGAGAAAGTAGATGCAACGGATATAGAAGATGTATTACAGTCTGAGTTGCCTGGGTTGGAGTTCACTTATTCGATGAATCAGCAGGTTTCTCTCAATATGCAAGGTTTTGGAGGTAACTCGGTGCTTTTTCTTGTTGACGGTGAACGTATGGCAGGAGAAACATTGGACAATGTGGACTACAGTCGATTGAACATGCAGGATGTAGAGAGAATAGAAATAGTAAAAGGTGCAGCTTCTTCTTTGTATGGTTCCAATGCAGTGGGCGGAGTGGTAAATATTATAAGTAAAACCAATAAGGAGCCATGGTCGCTTAATCTTCGCTCCCGTTTTGGGGCTTTTAACGAACAGATTTACGGTGCATTATTCGGATTCAACAAAGGCAGGTTGAATGCTACTACAAGTGTTCAATATACAAGCATTGACTCCATTAATCTGAAAAATGAAGGAGTATATAATAAGATTTATGGCAATAAGACTTGGAACATCAAGGAGAGAATGATTTTTAGGGTTAATGATGACTTGAAGTTTACTGCACGTGCAGGATATTTTTTCAGAGAACGCAATTCGTCTGAAATAATCAAGGAACGTTATAGAGATTTCAATGGAGGATTAAAAGGAGATTATGACATATGTGATGATGGCACTTTGGAAGTATCCTATTCGTTTGACCAATACGACAAGAGCGACTATCACTTAATCAATGATAAGGATATAAGGGATTACAGTAATGTCCAAAATGTGTTTCGCACTGTGTACAGTCATACTTTTTACGGTCGGAATATACTTACTGTGGGAGCAGACTATATGAACGATTATCTTATGTCCTATCAGTTTGAAAACGGAGGCAACAAAAGACAGAATACGATAGATGCATTTGCTCAGTTTGATTGGAAGATAAATGAAAGATTGAATATAATTTCAGCATTGAGGGCTGATTATTATTCGGAATCTGAATCGAATCAACTTTCCCCCAAAATAGGTCTTATGTACAAATTCTTTGATTGTTCATTAAGGGCATTGTATTCCAGAGGATTTAGGTCTCCCACATTAAAAGAAATGTATATGACCTTTGACATGGCCAATATTTTCATGATTTACGGCAATCCTGAACTTGAATCCGAAACGAGTCATAATTTTTCTTTGAGTGCAGAATATCCTGCCGGACATTACAACCTTATTTTTACCGCATTTCAGAATTTGATGGATAACCGTATAACCACCGTATGGAATCAAGCATTGAATGGAATGGTTTATGCCAATATGTCGCCCATGAGTGTGTGCGGATTGGAGGCCAACATATCGGTAAATTGCGAATTTGGTCTGTCGGCTTCTTTGTCATATGCTTATACATATGAAAAAATGATAGACGGAACTCCGTTAATGACTATGACACGGCCACATGCTGCAACTGTAAGGGTTGAATATGGAAAAGAATGGAAAAAATATGAATTCAGCTGTATATTGAGCGGCAGGTTGCTTTCCGAGCTCACAACCGAAGAATATGTTTCAATGACCTCTTACGAACAGACTGTAAAACAAACCTATCCTGCATATATGATATGGAAATTGACTTTGTTGCAGAGGATATACAAAGGTGCTAATCTGACGATGAGTATAGATAATCTGTTTAATTACATTCCGGATTATTATTACAGTAATTCCCCAAGTACGGTCGGAGCTACTTTCAGTCTTGGGATTTCAATTGATGTTGATAAATTCTTTAAGTAAGTATTATTATGAATAAAAGAAAGATTTTGTTTCTATGTCTGTATGTTGGTTGTGCATTGTTTGTGTTTTTCACTGGTCTTTTTTTATGGAATATGTATTTTTCGACAACACGAATAGCTTTTGTAAACTATCAGGTTATAAATTTGGGACAGATTTCCAAGTCAAATGATAATTCTTTCATACAAATAAAGGAACTTGATGTAGAGAACTTGAAAGATATTGATAATTATGACATGGTATTTGTTAACGGTATGGGATTACGTATCAGTGAAGAACAGCGTTCTGTTATAGAGCATGCTGCCGATAAAGGGATTCCGATACTTACCACATCAGCTACGAATCCGAAAAATAATATTATCTCTTTGGATGCTAAAGATACCGATACTTTGGTGGCTTATTTAAGCAATCCTAACAGAAAAAATTATCGCAGTATGCTCAATTATGTCAGAAAGAACATTGATCGTAAGATAATATCCGTAAAAGAGCCTGAATTACTTGTGAAAAGTTCAGACGACCTTATATATCATAATAGTATGAAAAATCCTGATGAGGAGTTAGGATTTAATTCCGTTGAACAATACAATGTTTTTTTGAGGACGAATAATCTTTTCAAACAAAAAGCGCCTTCCATAGTTATAACCGGCCAAATGGGGGAACCTTCGGAATTGATACATCGTCTTGAAGAAACAGGTAATAATGTTTATGCCGTACGCAATATAAGAGAGTTTATAATGGACGGACATATTGATACGGTTAATCCTTCGGCAATAATCAATATGGCACATGGAAGAGTGGGCGATTATTTGGTTGATTATCTGAAAAGACAGAATATACCTTTGTTTGCTCCATTGAATGTTAATATGTTCGTGAAAGACTGGAAAGAAAGCAAGCAGGGTATGAACGGTGGCTTCCTGTCTCAGAGTATTGTCACTCCGGAAATAGACGGGGCAATAAGGCCTTATGCTTTGTTTGCAAATTATCTTGACAAAGATAATGTACCAGAAGTACGTGCTATACCTGAAAGATTGGGTGTGTTTGTTGAGACTGTCAATAATTATGTGTCATTGCAAAAAAAGCCAAACAGGAATAAACGTGTTGCAATATACTATTATAAAGGCGTAGGCACAAATAGTCTTGTTGCGAGTGGCATGGAAGTTGTCCCTTCTTTGTTTAACTTGCTTCAACGTATGAAGTTTGAAGGATATGATGTGGAAGGATTGCCTGCTACGGCAGAAGAATTGGCCGATGTTATACAAAAAAGAGGTTCTGTATTCGGAGAATATGCCGAAGGGGCATTGAGCGACTTTTTAAAGAAGTCGAACCCGGAAAAAATAACAAAACGGCAATATTTTGATTGGATCAGTCGAGCAATAAGCAAAAAAATGTATTCGGATATTGTCAGAAACGACGGAGAATTTCCCGGAAGTTCTGCAACAATTGATGAGAATATATTTGTGAACCGTATAAAATTCGGTAATATTGTGTTGATTCCTCAGGTAGCAGCCGGCAAGGGAGATTCGTTTAAGGTGGTGCATGGAACGGAACAGGCTCCACCCCATTCTTATGTGGCTTCTTACCTTTGGGCCCGGTATGGATTCAAGGCAGATGTTTTAATTCATTTTGGCACACACGGGAGTCTTGAGTTTACTCCGAGAAAGCAAGTGGCGTTGGGTGATTGTGATTGGCCGGATCGTCTTGTCGGAGCTTTGCCCCACTTTTATGTGTATTCGATAGGAAATGTCGGTGAAGGAGTTATAGCCAAGAGAAGGTCTTATGCAGGTTTGCAATCTTATCTTACTCCTCCGTTTACAGAGAGCGGATTACGCAATACATACAATGAATTGATTACAGCCATAAAAAATTATAATGACAACATCAATTCTAGGCAATCAGACAGATTGGCTTTGAGAGTCAAAAAGCTGACTGTTCAAATGGGCATACATCGAGATTTGGGACTGGATAGTGTCATGACAAAACCTTACGGAAAGGATGAAATTACACGTATAGAGCATTTTGCAGAGGAATTGGTTAACGAGAAGATAACAGGACCGTTGTATATTATGGGAAAGCCTTATGATAAAAACAAGATAAGAAGTAGTGTTTATGCCATGACAACCGAACCTGTGGCTTACAGTCTTTTATCACTTGACAAATTACGTGGAAAGTCTGATATGGACGTAGAGAAACAGAAAACTTTGTTCAACAGAATTTATCTGTCAAAAGCCGTAGAAACAGTTACTCGTCTGTTCGAAAAACCTTCCATAGCAACTGATGGTTTTATTTGCGATTTGGCTGGAATATCACTTGAAAGTTTATACAAATGCAGAGAGATAGGCGAGACATTAGAGCCTAAAGACTTGATGTCTATTATGATGTCAATGCAGGTATCTGCGGATAAAAGTACTTCCAAAGGCAAGAGTTCGAATGTCTCCAAAGCTTTGGCAATGGCAAAAAAGATGGGGGCAGGTCCGGATGCTCTAAAAAAAATGGAATTGGCGATGACCAAACAAAATAAGGGTAATTCAAAACAAGAGAGGGAAAATATGTCAGCATTTATCAATGCTATGTCAGGAAAGCAGAAATACGATAAGAAAGAAATAGATTATGCACGTGCCGTTTTGGAAATAGAGCGTGCTGTAAAAAATGTGGAAAATTATAAAAATGCTCTGACAAACAGTCCTCAAATGGAATTGAATTCGCTTATTAACGCTTTTAATGGTGGATATACCGAACCTACGCCGGGAGGCGATCCTATAGTTAATCCGAATGTGCTGCCTACCGGACGTAATCTTTATGCTATAAACGCGGAAGCTACACCCAGTGAATCGGCATGGGAAAAAGGGATGCAGTTGGCTAATCAAACAATTGCAAAATATAAGGAACGGCATAATGACAGCATTCCTCGTAAGGTTACTTATACTCTTTGGAGCAGTGAATTTATAGAAACGGAAGGTGCTACAGTTGCACAAGTGCTTTATATGCTTGGAGTGGAGCCGGTTCGGGATGTTTTTGGACGTGTTAATGATTTGAGGTTGATACCTTCCGAACAATTGGGCCGTCCTCGTATAGATGTGGTTGTTCAAACGAGCGGGCAGTTAAGGGATATAGCAGCTTCACGCTTGTTCCTGATAAATCGGGCAGTTCAAATGGCAGCAAATGCCAAAGATGACAAATATGAGAATAAAGTTGTCCAGAATATGATTGAAACAGAAAAAATATTGGTGGACAAAGGACTGACCCCGAAACAGGCCCGTGAAATATCTACTTATAGAGTTTTCGGAG
>DXGG01000218.1 GCA_019114015.1 Candidatus Onthomorpha intestinigallinarum
TTCGTCCTCGTCCTCCAGCTGTTTTATCAAAAGACGTGCCGCATTCGATCCTATGTCTATTGCCGCATATCTGACAGCATATTCTTTCAATTCAACAAATTCTTCATCCATAACATCTAATCGTTTTTAGCGCATTGCGCAGCGTAATACTCGTACAAGGCCTGTTGCGAACCCGTTTCCAAAGGATTGCCGCATGTCCACGGTTCATTGTTGCCCGTTCCGTCAACCAGTCTGCCCTGCCGCGTGTCCCTCATACCGTATTCCACTATCCTTTTCATCTCCTGCTTCAAGGTAGGGTCGTAAACCGGTGCCACAACCTCTATTCTGTTGTCGAGATTTCTCGGCATCCAGTCGGCCGAACCAATGAACACCTTGTCCTCGCCTCCGCAGGCAAAGACAAATATCCTCGAATGTTCCAGATATCTGTCTATTATTCCGCACACCCTTATCCTGCAACTCTTTGGAAGAGCGGCGGTGACAAGCGAACAGTTACCCCTGACCAGCAAATCCACCTCAACGCCTGCCCTTGCAGCCTCATACAGCTTGGCAACCATCACCCTGTCCGTAATGTGGTTTATCTTTATCTTGATATAGGCAGGCCGTCCCGCCTTATGATTCCTTATCTCCTCGTCAATCAAAGAGAGGAACTTGCGTTTCATGTCGTTGGGAGAAACCAGCAGCTCCTTGAACTTGACGGTAAAATAAGGCTTCTCTATAAAGTCGAACATAAGGCTGACCTCGGAGACAAGTCTTTTCAAGTATGTCATCATTATGCAGTCGGTATAGGATTTGGCATTACCCTCGTGAAAGTTTCCCGTACTTATGCAGGCTATGTTGCCGCCTTTTTTCATCCCTATGTGCACTATCTTGGAGTGTACCTTGAGGCCTTCCACTCCGAATATGACCTTTACGCCCGCATCCTGAAGCTTTTGGGCCCAAACCATGTTGGACTCCTCATCGAATCTGGCCAACAGTTCTATCACAACCGTTACCTTCTTGCCGTTTCTTGCCGCTCCTATCAATGTGGATATCACTCTGGAGTCCTTTGCCAGCCTGTACAAGGTAATCTTTATGCTCTTGACCTCAGGGCTCAGTGCCGCCTCGTGCAAAAGTCCCAGAAAGGCGGAAAAACCGTGATAAGGCACATGAATGAAACGGTCCTGCCGCTTTACGGCATTCAAAATGCCTCCCTCCTCCTGTGCCCACGGAACGTTTAAAGGCGTCATAGGGGCATATCCAAGCTCTTTCCTTCCGCACAAAGGAAACTTCATGAGGTCTTTGTGATTGTGATACCTGCCTCCTTCCTCCAATGTATCGTTTTTTCCCAGCTCCAGTTTCCTGAGCAGTCTTCTTAGCAATATGGTGGGCATGTTGCCGTCATAGACAACCCTCAACGGTTCTCCTTTCTTTCTGCTTTTCAAGCCTTTTGAAATCTTCTGCAATATGCCGTTGCGCTGTCCGTCCTCTATTTCCATCTCGGCATCCCTTGTGAACTTGAACGCGTAGGACTCGAAGGACCTGCATCCCGAACCCGCATATATCTTTGGCAAGGAACACCTTATCACGTCATCGAGATACATTATGTAACTCTTGCCGTCCTTGTCCGGAAGCCTTACAAACCTGCCGCATACCTGAACGGGCAGTTCGAAATAGGAATATTCATATACGGTATTGCCCGCGGCATTGGTTCTCGAAGCCCTGACCGCATGATATATGCTTTGGTCCGAATCATAGTCGAGATGTTTGACGGAGGAAAAGGCTATGGGAACTATCAGACCGTCTATCTTCTCGTCATAATAGGAGCGTATGAACTCCAACTGCTGTGCATCGACCTGTTCGTCCGTAATAAGATATATATCCTCCTTCTGCAGTTGTTGATACAAATCGCCTATGGCTTTTTCATATTCCTTCTGGTAAACGCTGTTCAACCTGGATATCTGACGCACGACCGAACGGGCAAGCTTCACTTCCTTCTCTCCCTGCTTGCCGGCCCATTCTATTATCCTGTTCTGGGACGCAATCCTTACCCTGAAAAATTCATCAAGATTGTTGGAATATATACCCAGAAACGACAGCCTTTCCAACAAAGGCACATTCTCGCGACATGCCTCCTGCATGACCCTGCGGTTAAAGTGCATCCAACTGACATCCCTTTCCAGATAGGGTATCTTGGACTTTATTGTACTCATATCACTCCTTTATCTTAGAATGCTTTAAAACTTTGGCATCCAAATAAAATACGATTTCTTCGGCTATATTATTACATCTGTCGCCTATTCTTTCCAATTTCCTGATTACGGAATGCAGATAAAGGTACTCCTCAGCCTTGTCGGGTTGCTTGCGCATCTGTTCGACCAAAACCTTGATGGATTCATGGTTTATCTCATCCACAAGGTTGTCCGAACCGAAAACCTTTTCGGCCTTGCCGGAGTTCTCTTCCTCAAGCGCTTCCTGTGCCATGGAAAACATCAGCTTGACTTCGGAAAACATCTCCGCAATCCTCAACTTGTCGGCAAAGTCCTTGTCCAAAGGTTCGCTCATGTTCTTCAATACGAATATGGCAACCCCTTCCGCAAAATCGGCTATACGTTCAAGGTTGTTATTTATCTTCAAGATGGCAAGAGCCAAACGCAAATCTATCGCAACCGGATTGTTCAACGCTATGAAACTCTCGCACTGCGAGTCTATCTTCAACTCCATGGCATTGCACATCTTCTCTCTGGCTATAACCTCTCTTGCCAACGATCTGTCACAGCTCATAAAAGCCGTCTCGCTCTTGTTTATCTGCTTGCCGACCATCTGCCACATCTGCATCAAGGAATCTTTCAATAATCTCAATTCCAAATCTATATGTTTTTCCATAATTACATTTTTTTCATTAAACAATACCTTTAAAGCAAATATATGAATCAACCGAAACGACCTGTTATATAGTTCTGCGTCTCTACCTTCATGGGATTTGTGAATATTTTGCCGGTATCGTCATATTCTATCAACTCTCCAAGGTAGAAAAAGGCCGTCTTGTCCGACACTCTCGCCGCCTGCTGCATGTTGTGAGTCACTATTACTATCGTGTACCTGTCCTTCAGTTCAAATATCAACTCTTCGATTTTTGCCGTTGATATAGGGTCAAGTGCGGAAGCAGGCTCATCCATCAGCAATATCTCAGGTTCTATCGCCAAAGCCCTTGCTATGCACAGTCTCTGTTGTTGTCCTCCCGAGAGTTCGAAGGCCGACTTCTTCAACTTGTCCTTTACCTCCTCCCAAAGCGCCGCAGCCTTCAGACTGCTTTCCACCTTGTCCGCAATGTATTTCTTGTCCTTTATTCCATTGACTCTCAAACCATAGGCAACATTGTCGAATATGGTCTTGCCGAATGGATTGGGTTTCTGGAAAACCATGCCGACCTTCTTTCTCAGACGGTCAACCTCCACGCCCTTGGCATATATGTCCTCTCCCTCTATCAATATATTCCCTGTCATTCTGGTGCCGGGTATAAGGTCATTCATTCTGTTGAACAACCTCAGATAAGTACTCTTTCCACATCCGGAAGGACCTATAAAGGCCGTAACCGTCTGCTTTTCTATATCCATGTTGATGCCTTTCAGAGCATGAAAGTCACCATAATAAAAATCCAAGTCTTTTGTTTCTATGATATTCATGTCAATTCGTTTTTGTTTTTCTGCTAAAGTATCTTCTCAAGGCGTTTGCCGACAAATTAAGTATCAACACCATCAGCACCAATACAAGTGCGGTTCCGAATGCCATGGTGCGCGAAGCCTCCAAATCGGTGCCTGATGTCGACAAGACATACAGATGATAAGGCAAGGCCATGACCTGGTCGAATATGCTGTCGGGCAACTGTGGAAGGAAATAGGCCGCCACGGTAAACAATATAGGAGCGGTCTCTCCAGATACCCTTCCTATCGAAAGTATAAGTCCGGTTATTATGTTTGGCATGGCCATGGGCAGAACAACCTTGGATATGGTCTGCAACTTGCTTGCCCCCAAGGCCAGGGAACCTATCCTGTAACTGTCGTCTATCTGTTTCAACGCCTCCTCCGTGGTACGTATCACAACCGGAAGGACCAATATGCCCAAAGTAAGACTGCCGGCGATTATGCTGTCTCCGAATCCCATGGTGTTCACAAACAGCGACATGCCGAACAAACCGAATACTATCGAAGGTATTGCACCGAGATTGTTGGTCATCATCCTCACGAATCTTATAATCCTCGCATTGCCGGCATACTCGTTGATGTATATGCCGCTCATTATTCCTATCGGAAAGGCGAAAATCATGCTTCCGAGACACAAACACAAGGTGCCGACTATCGCAGGAAATATTCCTCCTTCGGTCATCCCCTCCTCAGGCATCTTGGTAAGGAAATCCCACGATATTGCAGGAATGCCCTTCGCAACTATGAAAAATATTATCCACAATAATACCGCTATTATGGAGAAACTCATTATTCTTATAATCCAGAATGCTATGTTCTGTTGTAACTTCTTCATTTCTATCTGCTTTTTATTTTACTCTTGGAAGATATTCTGTCCACAATCAGGTTTATGCACAAAGTGATGAGGAAGAGTATGCAGGCCAGAATGAACAGAGCCTGATAATGCGCCCCTCCGTTTGGAGCCTCACCCAGTTCGGCGGCAATGCTTGCGGGTATGGTCCTTATCGGTTCGAGCAATGTGTGGGGCATTACAGCCGCATTACCCGTCACCATAAGCACCGCCATGGTTTCGCCTATCGCCCGGCCTATTCCCAAAACGACGGCAGCCGTTATTCCCGAAGCGGAATGAGGTATGACAACCTTGTATATTGTCTGCCACTTGCTTGCCCCGAGTGCAAGGGAAGCCTCACGCATCATCCTCGGTGTGGAACGCATGGCATCCTCCGCTATCGTTATGATGGTCGGCAAGGCCATTATCGCCAGAACGACAGCTCCGGAAAGAGCGGTCTCTCCCACATCCAGACCGAACGTTTTCTGCACTATCGGCACTATAACTATCAGTCCGAAAAAGCCGTACACCACCGAAGGTATGCCGGATAACAACTCTACGGCAGGCTTCAGCATGGCATAAGTCTTCTTGTCGGAAAGCTCGGCAAGATAAACAGCCGCCGCCAAAGCAAAGGGCAGAGCTATTATTATGGCGGCAAAGCTGACCCACAACGTTCCTAGTATTATGGGCAGCACTCCAAACTGCGGTGCGGGTTGTGCGGTGGGAAACCATTCCTTGCCCAGGAAAAAATTCTCTAGGCTTATGTTTCCGCAATCCAATATGCGCATATTGTCTATTTCCGCAGCATATTCCCTGGGAACAAAGGCTATCATGTCTTTTGTGTTTTCAACCTCGAAAGCCTGGTCTATGTTGTAGGCTACAACTATGTCGGTGTTGAGGGACTTTTCCCCTTTTTCGGACAACTGCGTCCAATTTGTTATGTTGTGATCAAATACATTTTTCAGGTCATTTGACGATATGGCCTTTATCGGATTGTCCTTGGAAACTATCACTACATAGCCTTCCTCGACAACATTTTTGCCGAACAGTCCTAGTCCTTCTCCGAATAAGAATGCCACAATCAAAAGGATGATGATAGAAGATAAGCTTCCGCTTATCTTTATCATCCCCTCAACAAATGACTGTCTGAACTTTACAATTCCTGATTTCATTTGTTTCTTTTTTGATTTTGATTTTTTAAAGTCAGAATTTATACTGCAACCTGAGAGTAAAGAGGTTGTCATCCAAATCCTTGCTGTACTTGCTTAGAAGAGTGGTGGTTTCATTGTTGTTTATCTCGTAGTATGCCTGCAACCTCAAACTGTCGCAGATGTCCCACAAAAGTCCAAAACCGAGACTGCTGCTTGCCAAATCTGTAGCCAGGCTTATATCATTGCCCGACAATTCCGTATTGGCATCGTAACTGGAATACTTGACCACTGCCGAAAGAGGCAGCTTCCATACGCCTTGAACAAGATAGACATGAAATCCGCTGAAAGGCCTTATGTGGTTGAACGCATCGGTATAACTGTTGCCGACAGGCGATTTGAACGAATTGACAAGAGAGGGTTGTTCTCCGAAAAGATACTCTCCCCTTATGTTCGTCCTGCCTATGAGGGTATGAAATGTAAGCTGTGCATCTATTCCATAATACGCTCTGGTATTAAGGCTGTTGGCCTCCACCTTTTCGGCAACCCACAATCTGTCTTCAACCCTGTAAAGCAGAGTGTCCGTATTGTTGGTCGTGCCGTAATACATAGACGCTCCTATACCGAACGTGACATCACCGACCGTCTTGTCATACTTGAGATGTCCTATGAAATCCAGCTTGGAATCATCCGCCTGCTTGATACCGTTACCGGAAAAAAGTCCCGCTTCCAGTTTCAGTCCGTTCAAAGCCGTATTCTTTGGTGCCTTTATTATCATCATTGCACCCAAATCCCTTTCATCCGGAAACAGGTTTTGGAACAACCGTGCCCTTTCAGGCGATTCCATCCTGGATGAAGAATAGGATATCTCGTTTCCGAAAGGTCTGTCAAAAATACCAGCCTTCAGTGAGAACATGTCGAAACGATGTTCGTCAACCTGATAATAGGCATCCTTTACAAATACACCTTTTTCGGTTATGTCCAACTGAAAGACGGCCTTGCCGACAGGTGCGGAATAATCAAACTTTATCCTGCCACTGCGTATTCCGAAACGGGTGAAAGAATCTCCTTCATCCATGTCTTCATTGAAAGATGTGCTCTTTCCCAGTTTGGTCTTGCCGTCTTTTCCGGATATTTCAACCTGTGTCTGAACGTATCCCGACACTTTCAACTTGGGCGTCTTCTTCGCTTTGGTGGAATCGTCCTGACCATAGCCTGCAACTGCAAACAATGATACCAATAATAAAATTAATGTTCTTTTCATGGGTTCCTGGGGTTTAAATCGTTTTCTACATATTCGTTCGTTTTTTATTTAACAGGTATGTATCCTACTTGAGAAACTATCTTCTGTCCCTGTGCGGACAAGACAAAGTCTATATAGGACTTTACTTTATTGTTTGTTTTTTTCGCGTCGTAGTAATACAACAACGGTCTTACTATAGGATAGGTCTTGTTCTTGGCATTGGCAACGGAAGGGGCCACGAACTTCTTTCCGTCATAGCTTACCTTCAAGGCCTTAACTCCCTTGGTAAGATAGGCAAGACCTACATAGCCTATCGCACCTTTTGTCTGTTTTACCGACTGGATTATCGCTCCCGTTGCAGGCATGGACAAAACGGAAGACTTGTAGTTCTTGTTCAACAACACGCTCTCCTTGAAGAATTCATACGTACCCGAAGATGTCTCCCTCGAATAAACTACTATCTTCATGTCCGCTCCTCCGACCTGTTTCCAGTTTGTAATCTTTCCGGTAAAAATGTCCTCCAACTGTTTTCTTGTAAGC
>DXGG01000020.1 GCA_019114015.1 Candidatus Onthomorpha intestinigallinarum
ACGGCAAAGTTAGCAATTTCATTTGAAATGAATACGGATAGACTTATTAAAGTTTGAATACGCGCTGTTTTTAAGTTTTTATAACTAACGGTCGGATTTAAAAATGTGTCTTTAGAAGAAAAATTTGTCAGACGGGAAAAAAATTGTAAATTTGTCGGTTAAATAGGTTTTGTGCTTGCCGTTGAACGGTCAATGGTAAGGGTGTGGTGATAAAACACGGTAATAATAAAGTATTATAGGATATGAAAAAAGTTTCACTATTTGCGATTTTGTTGACTTTTTTGACTGGTGTTGTTTTTTCTCAAAGTGGGCCTGCGATGCTGACTCATGTCGATTTTGAATCGGGAGCGCCTACAGGATGGACAATAACGGGAGCGACTATTGTGACGGATGTTGCCGCAACAGGCAATAGTTCCCTTAAGATAGCGCCGGGAAGTTCCGATGTGACTATTACATCGCCTGTTTTTAATATAACGGCAGGATGTGCCACCCGTTTGGAGTTCAGCCATATTCCGATGCTGAACAATCAGAACGGAGGAAGGGTAGAGGTTAAGAAGCCTGACGGAACATGGGCCGTTTTGGGTATGTCGGGAATTCAGAATCCCAATTGTTATGACCCGAGTTACGGTGCAGGTACGACGAGTTTTGCGGGCAGCTTCTACAAGGTGCAGTATTGGGATGGCAATACGCCAGCTCCGGTAGATAATTCGATGTGGAAAAATGAGATTTTCTATTTGTATAATACTTTGGGGGCGAGTGCCACGAGTTTTCAGATAAGGTTTGTTGTGCCGTCAGCCACTGGAACTGCGGCTCAGTTTGCGGGATGGTTTTTGGATGATATAAGAATCTTTGCGGCGCAGGTTCCGGGAGACGAGGTGCGTGTCCCTCAGATAAGGTCCATAGTGAGTGCTCCGAATATGGACATGTTCCCTACATGTTCTGACATAGTGGTGAAAATGGACATAAGGGATGCTCAGGGAGCTATGGCAACGACTCCTGACGCGGTTACCATAGAATATATGTTTGACGGTGAGACGACTCCTACCGTTGTAAACATGGAGAAGGTTCAGGGTGAGACAAACATGTATCAGGGAACAATACCTTTCAACGGCTTTCAAAGTGTAACCAAATGGAAGGTTATTGCCAGGGACTTGAAAGGCAATCAGATAAGGTATCCTTATGTATATGGCACTTATAATGAATTTACTACCATAAGGCCGTTCACGGGAATCGTGCCGGTGAAAACTACCGGCATATCGGCCCAGTCCATGATGATTAATACCAGTGTGAAGTCCGCTTTGTATCAGATGAGATACACAGCGGCTGAATTGTTGGCAGCCGGCTGTGCTGCAGGAGAGATAGGCGGATTGTATTATAATGTTACTCAGGCTGCAACCGGCTTTATAATGCCAGGTTTCAAGATGTATATAGGAAATATTTCTCCAGATGTGGTTCTTGATCAACAATATCAGTATGCTGCTACCACATTGACCAATGTCGTTAATGAACCTAGTTATGTAACTCCTGCCATAGGAGAACAATATATAGAATTCAGTGAACCGTTCATGTGGGATGGAGTAAGCGACTTGTTGATAAAGGTTTGTTGGGGTGAGGCTCCGGCAACAGGTGGTGTTACGAAAATAGAATGTATTGCGGCGACAGGTGGAGCAATCACTTTGAAATATGAACAAACGGGAACGGCTTATGTAGAGGCTTGCTCCGCATTGTTCAGTGCAGCAAGTCCTACTTTGGGGTATAAGCCTAATTTCAAATTTAATTTTTTGAATACATGTGTACTTGCAAATGACCCTGCCGTTTCAGGTGTTTTATGTCAGCCTTCAAATTACAAGATAGATGCAGGAACACCAAGTCAGTTAAGTGTATATTTGCGTAATGACGGTTCTGAGGATTTGAGCCAGGTAAAACTGACATATATGTCCGATGATGGAAATACAGGTAATTCTACATGGAACGGAACACTCGCTTCTGGTGATTCGGTATGCTACGGTATTACCAATTCAATGTCTTTGACACCAGGATACAGATATGTAAAGGCATGGGTTGATTTGTTGCCTCCGGATATAGACTGGAATCAGGATAACGATACTGCCTATTTTGAAATAGTGTCTTGTGACGGTGCAATGAATGGGACTTATTCGGTTGGAGACGTGTCCGGAGTAGCTCAGGATAGGAAGTTTGATAATTTCAATGAGTTATTCAGATATTTGGAGTTATGTGGGGTAGAAGCGCCTGTCGAAGTCAAGATAGCAAATCTTCCCGAGAGTGAACCATATAGAGATGTAATGAATTTCCCAACAAACATACCGGGAGTTTCAACAACGAATACAGTAACTTTTACGAGTGCTACACCTGCCAATCCTGTCATTTTTACGTTGAATGAAGCTGTCGGTAATTCCGTTTTGGATTTGTCCAATGGAAAACATTACAGATTCGAGAATTTGATTTTTAAAGCAGCCGATGCTTATCCTAACAGCACGACAACCAAAATAGTGAACATGTCAGTGGCTACGGATGACATTGCTTTTGTAAATTGTAAATTCGATGCATCCAATTATTCAGGTTTGTCTGTTTTGCTTGATATAGCAGAAGGTAAGAATGTTAAAATAGATAGTTGTCAGTTTTTATCTTCCGCAAATAAACAGATAAACATAAAAGGTTTATCGCCTACTTCTATGACAAATGGCATATCGATAGAGAAATCCGTTTTCAAGATAACTACGCCGTCTTTGGCTAATTATATACCTGATAACAGTATCTATGCTGAATATACTGACGGATTGATTATAAGAGGAAATACATTTGAAACGGAATTTCCGAGCAATCTTACTTCGGTGGGAGGAACAAAGAGTGCACTCATGTTGCAGTCGGTAAAAGATTTCGATGTAAGTAAGAATTTGTTTGTATTGTCAGGCATAAGTGCAATCAATATATCTAATGCCGTACAAAGTACTTCTTCAAGGGTTGTTAACAATAAAATAAGTGTCAATAACAGCAATTCGACAGGAAGTAACGTAACGGTTTATGGCATTAATTTCCTTTCGGGACGGGATGTCGTTGTTGCAAACAACAACATATATGCGGTGGATGCAGGATTGGTTGGAAAGAACGCAATGGGTCTTAGCTTGGGATATACCGGACAGTCGTCTATTAATGTTGATGTCAAGAATAATATTGTTGTCAGTGAAGGCGGAGGATATGCTGTTTACGAAAGAGCCTCCGAAACACCTGTCAACAACTCGTTTGATTTGTCCAATAATCTTTACTATAAGGTTTCCTCATCGTCAAGTGCAGTTTTATTTAAGTTCAATACTGATAATGTTGCTGATGCGGAGCAATGGCAAGCACTTTCTTTGGAAACGAGTTCTTACTATACGGAGAATCCGTTGTTCGGTTCTTGGGATAATTTGAACACAACCAATACATTTCTTTGTGATAAGGCAATTTCTTTACCGCAAGTTACTGAAGATTTTTATGGTCGTCCGAGACCTGAAAGCCCTTGTATAGGAGCTGTTGAGTTCGACCCTCCGACGAGTAATTTATATGTGATGTCCGTAAAACCGGATTATGGCACTTATTCAGAATCTTCAACAGGTATTCCAACGTATTCTGCCTGTGATTTTGGACAACAAAGCATTATTGTCAAGTTTAAAAATACGAGTGAAAATACCATACCTGCAAATTCTACACAGATATATTTTCAAATAGACAACCAGACACCTGCGAATGGTACGGTAACACATGCAATAGAACCGGGAGTCGAGTATGAATACACATTTACTCCAGGATATGATTTTTCGGCAACTTCGGATGACATACGTTACAATTTGACTGCATGGTCTTCATTGGAAGCGGACACAGTGAACAATAATGATACGACAAGAGCAATAGTTTTGTCGAATTATGAATTGCCGGCCATGGAGACACAGACAGCCAATGTAGATTATGGTAATTCCATATTGCTTACGGTAAATTCCAGCGATTCAGTATATTGGTACTTAAACCAGACTGATGAAGAATATTTTTTGAAGTCAAATTCTTTGCAGACTTCCGTATTATATGCGGATACTACATTCTATTTTTCTCTCAAGGGAGAAATACCGGTTGTCAGAATTACTGAAATACAGATAAACAAATCATCCGTAATAGGTCTTACCGACCCCTTGCCTTCGTGGCTGACATCCAACAATGCTTTTGAAATCTCCAATTTGGGAAGTGGGGATATAGATTTGACAGGCTATAAGTTCTGTTATGAGAAAGTGACTTCTTCGAGCGCCAATTTGACTGGAAATATGACAAAAGAATATTCTTTTCCAGAAGGATTTATATTACCTAAAAATTCCGCAGTTACTCTAATATTGGTTTCTCAATCGAATGTCGATACTGACGAGGCATTGGGAATAGGTACTGGCTCATCAATAACTGTATCACAAACGAATAAGGCTGGCTTTTTGATAAAGGATGCAGAAGGGACTGTAATAGATGCAGTGGCATTGAATGATGCGACATTCCCGGAAAGTATAGTTCCTGCTGAGATTTGGACAGGACCTTCTTCCAATTTGTTATTGGAGGTAGATGATGAAAATTTTGCCGGAATAACCAGAATATCTACAACGGATAATACCCAGTCGGGATGGAGGGTTGCTTCTGCGGATAATCCTATGACGGTTGGAACGTTTGATGAGAATTTGGTTGTGCATAGAGACAATGGATGTTATGGACAAAAAACGGCATATAATGTTACTGTAAATCAAAGACCGGAAGTAGATCCTGGTATTGCAATGGTGGCGGTAGAGGGAATGCTTGGACTTGAGGCTTGTACACTTACCTCTGAAGAAGAAATAAGGGTAAAGATTACCAACACCGGAACACAAACTAGTACCGTTGACATACCTTTGGTATGTAAGTTGTATGAAAATGATGTTGAAGTAGGAGGCTTTACGGATACATTTACAGGAAGCATACCATCTTTCGATACTGTTGAATATGTTTTGAACGGAAGTGTGGATTTGACGGCTTTCGCAGAAGACAGACAATTGAAAATCGTTGTTTATTCGGATTTGACAACGGATCAATTGCATTCAAACGATACATCTTATATAGAAATAACCTCATTGCATACACCTCAGCCGCCTATTGCCGAAATTCATGAGACAATAGGTTATGGAGAACAGGCCGTCCTTACAAGTGATGGCGGTGATTACTCTACTATATGGTATGAGGATTTGTATTCAGAAGAAATATTAGCAAATGGAGATACATATACAACACCTTATCTTTATGAACAGGATACTTTCTATGTCGCTTATTTGATAGATGAGAATTTAGATATAACTGTAGGTACAGGGGATTTGACAAACACTACATCTTCTTCGCCTTCGCCTTTATCTTATTCTAATAAAAGGGCAAAAGAACAGTATTTGTTCAGAAGTTCTGAATTGAATAGTGTTGGTATTGAAGGAGGATGGTTGAATAGTTTGGCATTTCATATAGAAG